>NZ_VBWP01000003.1 GCF_005771635.1 Culicoidibacter larvae
CGAGTATTATTTACCGATTTAATCTCTGCCGTCTTTCCGTTTCCTAACGTGTAGTTCTTACTTGTCAACGTGTATGTCCAGACTGGCATGTTACTTCCATTCTGGTCTATGACCAATTCGTACTCACCTTTACTGATTGCCTCAGTTCCTACAGTGTAGTAAAAACTTCGTGCATTCCCAGAAACTGCACTCACTGTAACCGCAACTTCTTCTTTTGTCGCTATATTTACATATTTCGCACTTACATTTTTCAGTGGTACTGTCGCACCACTTCCATCTAATGTTACTACTTGTAATCGCAAGTCATTATTCACTACACTTGCTCCTACATACTCCGTTCTAATCCCCGTTGTGCCCTGCTGATTAATAACAACTCGCAGTCGAGTATTATTTACCGATTTAATCTCTGCCGTCTTTCCGTTTCCTAACGTGTAGTTCTTACTTGTCAACGTGTATGTCCAGACTGGCATGTTACTTCCATTCTGGTCTATGACCAATTCGTACTCACCTTTACTGATTGCTTCAGTTCCTACAGTATAGTAAAAACTTCGTGCATTCCCAGAAACTGCACTCACTGTAACCGCAACTTCTTCTTTTGTCGCTATATTTACATATTTCGCACTTACATTTTTCAGTGGTACTGTCGCACCACTTCCATCTAATGTTACTACTTGTAATCGCAAGTCATTATTCACTACACTTGCTCCTACATACTCTGTTCGAATTCCCATCTGTTCACCAGAATCAACACTCCCCTGTATATAAGCCACATCTGTCTTCTTAACATACCCAACATTAGTTGAATAATTATATGTCCCATCTTGATTCCCAAATAACCAACCATCATTTCTATTCGTTGGAATAGAGTCTAACTGCACTTTATAATATGAACCACTCTCTCCTAAAATAATTACTGGATAAATCAATGTTTCTCTCGATGTACCATAAGCATATTTAAACCAAGTTGTTCCATTTGTATCTTTATAGACTTGAGTCTGTTCATTAAGCATACCAATAGTATATTTATTAATATCTTTGCCGCCTAAATACGTGTCAAAGTTTTGCATATGACCAGCAATTTTATAGCCCCAATATGGATCAGATGCATATTTAACATTCATTCCTGACATCTTATTTCCAACATGAAACCCATAATATTTCGAACTATCATTTGTAGCAAAGCTATCTGATAAAAAGAATCCCTGAGCATCAATCCCAGCCGAGACACTTGGAAAATAAGATGCCTGACCCGGATCCGAATCAATTGCATTCACTCCAAACAAATTATTTCTATCAACCGCAAATGCACTAGTTCCGTACGCACTTTCATGAATGCCCATCGCCATTACCAGCAACGCATTAGTCCCATACTTATTTTGGATGTCAATAAAATTCTGTCCCGTATTGAGCATCTTAGTAGTTTGTCCATTATAGCTCGAATTTTCGTAGAAATATTTAAATGCTGAATTTAGTTGTGCAGCAGAGTAATTTGTCTTACTACGGGCAGACAAATTATCAAAATAAATAATGAAAGGATTACTGCTATTAACTGCATTAGTTTTACTATCCACTGTACCTAACTTACTAATATCATCCTTGAAATAAACACCATCGAAACTATAATATTTTTTATTTGTTTCCATCCAACTTGGAGCGGTACCAAGTCTTGAAATGAAAATGTAGCTATTATCAGCTTTAGGGTTATTTTCTATATAGTAAACTAACTTACCATTACTGTCTTTCGTATAGTATGGAAAGCTCCTTATTTGACTTTGATTGAGAATTTCCGAAGTATCAGATTTTTTTATTGCAACAACAGTACCCATATATCGTACATTATAATAATTGCTATCCAGCGCATTTACTCCTATATACTCCATCAAGTATCCTGAACAGTTAATATACGAATGAACTGTACTCAGTCGCTCCGGATAATATAAATTCATCGTTTGATTCCAGCCACGATTAGAAGAATAGATAAACTGCTTCTCAGCATTTGCAGCTCGCAAAAGTTCTCTAGCATTATTAGCATCTTCTACTTCATAATCATTCGCACCTTTTAATGCACCTAATTCTTCAAGCGTCAAGATTTCCTCACTATTAATGTCATAATTTTCAACAACATCACTTCGTGGCTCAGCGCTGTTATTTTCAACCTCTGAAGTTTGTTCCTCACCTTTTACATCTTTTTCTTCATCAGAAGCTATATCAGAATTAGCTTCTGACGCATTATTTTCCGATGTAGTCATCCCGCTTTGGGCAAATACAGAAAGCACCTCTGTATTTGCAGTAACTAAGATTAATGCAACCAAAAAAGTTATTATTATTTTAAACGTCTTCATTCAGACACCTCTTTTTTCTCATAGATAATTTTATTTTATCAAAAAAACAACTAAAATACGAGTTTTTAGTTGTTTTCTCTTTATTTTCTTATATTAATTAATCTATCTTTATATTTACGAACAAGTAAAATAATTACGATAACAAATACAATTTCAATAATGCAATTTATTACAAAAGCAACACCTCTATCTACAAAAGTATTAATTATTGAGCCTATTACAATTGCGATAGTAAATAGGATATACTTACCTAATGGAAACTTATACCATAGCTTTCTAGAAATAATAGTTCTTAGCCAAAAGAAGATAACAAAGGATACACCAGTTGATATTGTTGCACCAACTGCCCCCATTGATGGAACAAGCAACCAGTTACCAACAAAATTTATTATCAAAACAATAATCGAAATAACCATTAAGTATGAGTTTTTTCTTGCAAAAGATATCCCTAGTCCTGTCACCTCTGCAAGAGTTGGCATGAGATAACTTAGCGTAAGAAACGGAAAAATCGTCATAATTGGTGTATAAGAACTACCAATAATTAATACAATAAATTCTCTACCAATCATAACTCCAAAAAACACAAATAATAAAAGGAAAATGAGGACTGTTCCCATAAACTCATAATTCTTGTTAGGTGCACCTTCAGTATTCCACCGGTAAGCAATAGGTACCCAACCATTAGTAAAAGCTTGCTGAATAACTGAAATCAGCATACTAATACTCATCGAAACTTGGAACAAACCTAATTGTTCTTCCGTTGAATACCATACAATAGATAATCTTCCTAATGACTGGAACAACAAATTAATAACTAACGCCGGAATTAATGGCGTTGAAAAGTAAAGTAATTTCAAAAATAATTTCTTATTAAACTGAAACTTTTTAATCAGCCAATATTTTTTGGTAACTACAACTGCTATTACACCGACAATTATATTAGCAATAAGATTGGCTACAACAATACTTTCAAAACTTGAGCTCCAGAATTTCAATAAAATAATATTTAAAATAAAAATAATAACATTTGTTAACAATGAAACAATAGAGTAGACAATCCCTCGATTCTCCATACGCAAAATCACATATGCAAACCTTAATGTAAAAATACTTATTAACGTAATCGCCGTCCCGTAAATAAGATACACATATTCTGGCGAACCAAAAATAAGTTGACTCCAAAACTCTGGAAATATGAATAAAACTAATGTATTAACAGCAATAAATACTAAAGGTAAAATTATTGAGTTAAAGAATAGCATTGACTTATCTTTAATTTGGAAAAACTCGCGCATAAATGCTTGATCAAATCCCAAGGTAACGATAATATTTCCAAAACTTAAATATATCTGGAAAATTCCGATCTTTCCATATTCTGCTGGAGCAATTAGCCAGGTCAAAATCGTCATGCTAAAAAAGCCTATGACCGCTGAACCAATCGGTCCTATAGAATATTCAGCGAAATTTCTAATTATACCTTTAACCTGATTCACTCACTTATTCCTCCTTAATTATTTATAGACTAACTTATTAAACTAATAAATTTATTTATTGATGAATGCATTGAAAATTTTTTGCTTTTTAGTGCAGCTTTTTCTCCTAAGTATTTAATCCGTTCCATATCAGTGATAACTTCACCTAAAACACTCTTCATTTCAGCAGCATCTTTAACAATAAAACCATTCTGTCCATTCTCAATTACCTCGTTTAATCCAATTGTGTTATTCAACATAACTGGAACAACACCATAGCTCATTGCTTCAAGCATTGCCATTGAGAAACCTTCGGCATTAGCCATATTCAAATAAATGCTTGCATCATTTAAAGCTATACCAATATCAGATACTGCATCATGTAAATTAATTTTACCTAACATATTCAAGTCAGTTATTAATTGTTTACATGTATTTTCATGTGGTCCATTACCATAAATCTCTAATGTCCAGTTATGATTTGTCTTGTTTTCTAACTCTGCAAACATTTGTATCATTCTATCAATATTCTTGTCCTTAGAAATTCTTGTTAAAACCACAAACTTGTTCATATATATTTTATTTGAGATATCAGGATAATCTGCTAAAAAATTATAAATGAATGTTCCATTTTCTTTAGTTGCTATTCCTTCTAGCAGACCCAATCTTAAATTTTCTTTTGTCAAAAAAAACTATGTTCTTATATTGTTTCTTAAAATATTTTAAAAATAAAAATGTGAGTTTAAAATCTTTTTTTGCTCTTACGACACTATCATGTAATTGAATAATCGTATTTTTACGCCATCTTTTAGGAATGTACATACCATAAGTCGGATTCGTAGCAACAAAAATGTTATCTGAATTTTTGTAAAGTAAGGCAATCTTTCTTTGCATTTTTTTCGTTAAATCATAAAAATCAAATAATTTTCTGCCAATAGATTTCGGAGCCACAATCTTATTCAAGGCAGCAATATTATGAACTGTAACTCTTGAATCAACTACAGTATTATTGTTTCCTTCATCAAAAAGGTTAATAACATCTACATTATAACCTGCTTCAAGCAGTCCGTTAATATAGTGAATAGTAATCTTTTCAATTCCACCAAGCAGATTAATATTTCTCATTATAAAAACAATCTTCTTACTTTTCATCTGAAAACCACATCCGATTCCAAAATCTTATTAATAAAAATCGATAATTCCATAAATTCAAGGAATTACTAGATTTCACTTCCTTTTTGTCACTACTGTTTAAAATTTTTACATATGGCTTTAAAATAATTAGATTCAAGTATGGACCGTTTAGAAAATCTAAACAAGCCTTGGCACATTTTTGTATCTTTATATTACTAAAATTCTTAATGTGTATATAGCACTTCTTTAACATTTGCTTTCTATCCAGCAATCGTTTCTTTATCCATGCTTTTTCTTTACTAGTTGTTGTTGAGTTTTCTCTTATGTTTCGTTGATAAAATGTCTTATTAACAAATCCTACACGCTTGGCTAAAGAAATCATATGAAAATAATATTCCAAATCTTCATGTAATTTTCCCACTTCATAAAACAAGTCGTTTGCAAGCAAGAAATCTTTACTATAAAAGAATAACGTTGCTTGAACATTTCGTTTATTATATAATATCCAGTCATGATAAAAAGCCATTTCTCCACTAAGATTATCATATCCAGGGGTAGCCTCAACAACACGAGGTATTAATTCAATCTCACTATCGTTATGAAACTCATTCATCAAAAAACCAGATACTTCTGTATTATTGACTTCTGAAAAGTTAAAAAGTGCTTCGCATGCTTCAGCCAACAAAAAGTCATCTGAATCCACATATAAAATATATTTGCCTCGAGACTGTTTTAAAGCCATATTTCTGCTATCACTTTGACCACTATTTCTCGGTTTTTGAATAAATACTATTTTATTTTCATATTCTACCAAAAATTGTTTAGCAACCTCGGCAGACTCATCAGTTGAACCATCATCAATAACTAAAATCTCGATATCTTCTAATGTCTGATTTACTAGCGAATGTAAACAACGCTCTAAATACTGTTCCGTGTTATAAACTGGAACAATTATACTCACTTTTGGCATCTACTTTTCTCTCCCAATTGAGTAATAGTCTACTCCAGCAGCCTTCATAACTTTTGTCTCGTAACAATTACGTCCATCATAAATATTAGCATCACTCATTAATGCTACAAATCTTTCTGCTGGATAATTCTTGATTTCTGCCCAATCAGTCATAATAAAAGTAATATCTTTTCCATTGATTGCATCATCGATATTCGTTGCATATTTTAATTTCTTACCATATTCTTTTTCAAATGCAGGAATCCCCTCCGGATCATACACTGTAATTTCGGCCCCTTCTTCTAGTAATAAATCAATATTATAGTACGCAGCTGATTCTCTTGTGTCGTCGGTTCCAGCTTTAAATGTCAAACCTAAAACTGCAACTTTTTTCCCTAAGAAGTTCCCAAAATCATCTTTCGCTTTATAAAACAGTCGAACTTTTTGATCATTGTTAATACTAATAATGCTATCAATTGTTTTAAAATCAAAATCATATTCATTTTTTGCTAAATGAAATAATGCCTTAGTATCTTTTGGAAAACAAGAACCACCAAACCCGATACCAGCTTTCAAAAACTTATCTCCAATACGCGGATCATACGACATACCTTTGGCAACCGTTTCAACATCTGCTCCGATTAATTCACAAAAATTAGCAATTTCATTAATGTAAGAAACTTTCAATGCCAAGAAAATATTTGAAGCATACTTTATCATTTCAGCACTAGCACGATTAGTACACACGATAGGTTGATTAAAAGGTGAAAAGATTTCATACATCTTTTCTTTCGCCCAGTCACTTTCAACACCAATAACAATTCTTGATGCCTCTAAAGTATCTTTAACTGCTGTCCCTTGCGCTAAAAACTCTGGATTTGAAGCAACTTCAATATGAAGACCTGGTTTTACATGATCTTTCAAAAATTGTTCGATAATTTCATTTGTTCCAATAGGAACAGTAGATTTAACAACAACCAAAGTATCTTTATCTACTGATTCAGCAATCGTTGTTGCTGTTTGATACACATATTCTAGATTCGCTGTACCATCTTCAGACTCTGGAGTTCCGACAGCAATAAAGACAGTTTCTGCATCGTTATATGCTGTTTGAGCATCAGTTGTATACTGAATTTTCCCTGCTGCTGCAACTTTTTGCATTAATTCTTCCAGTCCTGCCTCATAAATAGGCGATTTTCCTGAATCCATTAATGCAACTTTTTTTTCATCAATATCCACACATGTTACATCATGACCCATTTCAGCTAAACAAACGCCCGTTACCAAGCCAACATATCCTGTTCCCGCTACTGCAATTTTCATTTTAAATTCTCCTTTATCAATTCGATCTATAATTATTTTATTTCCTTATAACAAATCTAAGCATATTCACTGTTAGTTTTGGATGCTTCAATAACATTCTAATATAGATACGATAAACAAACCTTAAACGTTTATAATACTTATTCTTACTCAAATCGCTCTTTTTAGCTATTTGAACTAGTTTATCAATTTCATTTACATCTGTTCCATACATTAATACCCTATACACTTCTCCAATAAGTAAATGATATACTTTTAAATAATCTAATTCCTCAATAAAGTCTTCATAGTGATTATATTTTTTATAATATCTCTCTACATCATCAAAAATACGAATCGTGTTGTCCACATTTAACATTTTTTTTATTGAAGAAGACTTTTCGTACACAAAATAGTCTAAAACATCTTTATCAAAAAAAGCGATCTTGCCACCCGTGAGCATTTGTCTTAATGTAAAATCTAAATCCTGATTGCGCAAGTATTCTAAATGAAATAATGGATATTCAGTATCAACTAAAAGCGAATCTCGTTTATAAAGCTTACCCCATGGAGCGGTATACACATCAACTAAAATTTCTTTATTATCAAGAATACTTTGTGCCACACCTTGTTCAATTGGCAACGAAACATTATAACTAAATTTCTTGGTAATCTTACTACTTGCTTCAGAAAATACACGTTTATATTTTGCCACAACAATATCAGCATCAGTTTCTTTTAGGTACTTCATCATTTTTTCAACACTTGAATAATAAAGAAAATCATCATTATCGAAGAACATAATATAATCTCCTTGCGATAATTCAAATCCAACATTTCTGGCGTTGGAAACTCCGGGAACTTCTAAATCTAATACTTTTACCTTATCTGGATTATCTATTTCATATTGTTTTGCGAGTAATAATGAATCATCCGTACTACCGTTATTAACCAATATTATTTCAATATTATTATAGGTCTGACCCAATAATCCATCCATACATCTATGTATATCATTTGCTCCATTATAAATTGGAACAATGATACTAACTAAATCATTCATACTTTACCTCGTCTATTTTACAACAATAAGGGCAGTCGAAACTACCCTTATCATCTTATTTTTCCTCAACTAGTTGTTTAATATAGTTTTCTACTTGCTCATGCAACGAACTGTCACGTAAAGCATAGTCAATAGTTGCCTGAACAAAACCAAATTTGTCCCCAACATCATAACGACGTCCGACAAAATCATATGCATATACTTGCTGGCGAGCCATTAACCTTTTAATTGCATCGGTTAATTGAATTTCGTTTCCTGCTCCCGCAGCTTGTGTTTCTAACAAATCAAAAATTTCTGGATTCAATACATACCGTCCCAAAACAGCCATTTGTGATGGTGCCTCTTCAACGACCGGCTTCTCAATCATATCTGATAACTTGTATGTTCTTCCATCAACAGATTTTTGTGTTTTTGAAGGTGCAACGATACCATATTTATTAACATCCTCTTTAGCAACTGTCTGTACACCAACAACAGACGCACCAGTTTGGTTATAAACATCAATCAGTTGCCCTAAAGCTGTAGTTTGCCCAGGCTCAGTATAAACAATATCATCGCCTAACAATACTGCAAACGGCTCATCATTAATAAATGCTTTAGCACAAAGTACCGCATGCCCTAAACCTTTAGGCTCCTTTTGACGAATATAGTGAATGTTAACCATGTTAGAAATATTTTGAACCATTTCTAACATCTCTTTTTTACCTTTTTTCTCCAAAGTATCTTCCAACTCATAAGACTTATCAAAATGATCTTCAATTGAACGCTTATTCCCGCTGGTAATAATCAAAATTTCTTCAATTCCAGAAGCAATTGCTTCCTCAACGATAAACTGAATTGTTGGGGTATCAACAATCGGCAGCATTTCTTTTGGCTGTGCCTTTGTCGCCGGTAAAAACCTTGTTCCTAATCCTGCGGCAGGAATTACTGCCTTCTTCACTTGTTTCTTCATTTGTTTATAGACCTCCATTATTTTCCTTCGTATTCATATTTAGGCGCTTTTCGCCAATTATAATCTGATTCAATCATAGAAGCTAAATCATATTCAGGAACCCAGCCCAACTCTGCTTCAGCACGTTTATTTGATGCAACAAGATAATCCGGATCACCAGCACGTCTTGGCCCATATTCAACAGGTACCGGCTCAGCAAGAACCTCTTCAGTTGTTGTAACAATATCTTTCACTGAAAAACCATTGCTTGAACCCAGATTGTATGTTTTACTGGTCATAGTTTCAGCAAGTTTCTCAACTCCAAGAACATGTGCTCGAGCTAAATCAGTTACATGAATATAGTCACGAATACAAGTCCCATCTTCAGTATTGTAATCTGTGCCAAAAACAATTAACTTATCACGCAAACCTAACACCGCTTCATTCGTAGATGGGATAATGTGCGAAACAGTTTTGGGAGAAAGTCCAATCTGTCCCTCACCATCGGCTCCGGCCACATTAAAATAGCGGAAAATAGTATACTTAATACCATAAGGTGCCTCGCACCAACCAATTAATTTTTCAGCTGATAGCTTACTCTCTCCATAAGGATTAATTGGTTTAGTTTCTGCGTCCTCAGTAATCGGTACCGACTGGTTTGGCATACCATATACTGCCGCAGTTGATGAGAAGATAAATTTATCCACTTTAGCATCGCGCATTGCTTGCAACAATACTCCAACACCATAAACGTTATTCTCAAAATATTCAGCTGGTTGTTCTACGCTTTCAGGAACAACAATTTTTGCAGCAAAATGCATCACCGCATCAATTCCATGCTCTTCAAACACAGCATCCAACATTATCTTATCTCTAATATCACCTTCAACAAATGTTGCTTCACGATGAATAGCTTTTGTATTTCCAGTAGATAGGTTATCATAAACTACTACTTCATGCCCACTGCGAATCAGTTCATAAACGGTATGGCTTCCAATATACCCAGCACCACCAACAACTAGTACTCTCATGTACTTCAGCTCCTTTGTTCTACATTGGTTTTATTATAACATAGTGAGACTTAAAGTAAAACCAAGAATCCGTGGTTTGATCTTCGTGTAAAAATTTATCACTGTAATGCACTAAAATCTTGGTTTTTAAATAATCAGCCTCATCGTCGACCGCATATATAAATCTGCTAGCTATAAAACATCATTAGTTCTACACTCGCCACTATCATTAACTGCCAGGATTCGAATTGGCATTATTTTCATAGCATCGAATTATTCAAAGTCAGCGCTTAAACTGTAAGACTAATAAAAGACCAAAAAAACTCATTCAAAAAGATTCCCACAAAACTTCGAACCGTCTATTAAAAGTTAAAAAAACGACTGACTAAAGTCAGCCGTTTTTCTCTATTAATTATTAGTAATTAAAATACACTCTTTTCTCCCCAAATTCGTAACACTCTATATCTCATATTTTGACGATAAGTCTGTAGCTTCCCATCACCAGCATTTTGAATTTCAAAAACTCCGCCAATAACACTCATATCCATTTTTTTATACCAGTGACATGCAATAGCTGCATATGTTATTGGAGCTGGAATTATTGTCAAAGGACCACGAACCCAACGACCATCTAAATAGTAGTCATATTCTAGTCTTAAAAAATCAAAATTATTTGCTGATTCAGTTAGTGGCACTTGATAGGTCGTATAGTTTGTAACTGCATCTACCGTGCCTGAAAAAATTAGTCTTGTTTGGGCAACACGTTGACTCAGTTGCTTCAGAGTATTCTCATCTTCCTCCAACCGCGAATCCAAATTACTATAAGTCTTTCCGTTAACAGTTGAATTACGAGCCGTATTCACTTCGCTTACAACATCTTTCAACTTTGTCTCATCCGCTTCCAGACGCGCATCGACCGATGCATAATTCACTGCATATGCTGTCGAATTACGTGCCTGCTGAATCTCAGAACGCAAGTTATCATCACTCAAATCGTCCATAACTTCAACAATACGTTCTTCAACTTTTGTATCAACATACTCACTAACAGCAACAGACAACTCCTCAGTAAACCGACCAAAGTCATCATTTAATTTCGTTTCTAATTTCGTTGTTGTAGCAGCCTCATACTCATTCTGTGCATCAACTACATTTTCAAATCCATCCGCAATCGAGTCACGAACCTCAATCCCATAAACCGCTTCACGAATTTTTTGTGATGTATCTCTTAATTTTTCTAATGCTCCCATAATTACTTATTCCTCCAAGTTATTAAAATATTCAGAATCAGCGCTTAACCTGTAAGACTATTATATGCTATTTACCTCCTATTGAAACGCCAGAAAAATGTCATTCAAAAGACTATATTAGGACTAAAATCATAGTTATTTAAATGCAAAAAGACTGACCAAAGTCAGCCCTTTTTTTACTCGATTATCCACGACGTATTTACTGGAAACCATTTATTAACTCCATATTGATCCGCGTTAGTAACCGCTTGTAAATCTAAGTTCCCTGTTTTATTTGATGTTTGCCATCGACATAAATACACATTACTTGTCGTTAACCAGTTCCCAGAATTAACAAATGTATGTGGCTGGCTAGGCCTAAAACCAACTGGAATATTCAAATATGTTCCTGCTTTAGTAATATTCTTCATTGCTCCACATAAATAGACCATATTCCCTACCTTGAGCAACATCACTTTTTCATCATCACTAAAAATTTGTGCGCCATTTATTGGCGTAAGCATAACTTTTTCAACCTTTAGTTTGCTCTCAGTTACTATTAATCGACCTTCATCTTCCTCCAACCGCGAATCTAAATTACTATAAGTTTTCCCATTCGCAGCCGAATTACGTGCCGCATTCACTTCGCTCACAACATCTTTCAACTTCGTCTCGTCCGCTTCCAAACGTGCATCCACCGAAGCATAGTTCACTGCATACGCCGCCGAATTACGCGCTTGCTGAATCTCCGAACGCAAGTTATCATCGCTTAAATCGTCCATAACCTCAACAATACGTTCCTCAACCCGATCATTCACATACTCACTAACACCAACCGTTAACTCCTCAGCAAATTGCCCGAAGTCAGTATTCAGTTTAGTCTCGAACTTTGCAGTTGTAGCAACCTCATACTCATTCTGAGCGTCAACCACGTTCTCAAATCCTTCAGCAATATCCTCACGAACCTCTACCCCATATACAGATTCACGAATCTTCTGTGCTGTTTCTCTTAATTTTTCTAATGCTCCCATAAAAATCTCCTTCCTCTTCGAAGTCCTTACAATAGCAAACAACTATTTTAAAGTTTTAACATATAATTAAACTGCTTAGTAATATACGCCGTTACATCCAAAAAATCAATGCGGCGATTAGCCAAAGTCAATATTGGCTCATGCGGGGCAAAAATATTCGTAGATATTTCAACAATCCGTAAGCTTGCCGAAATATCAAAAGCCTTATGCACTAAAGCAATCCGATCACCAATAAAAAAACTTTCCTCCACCTTTTTCAAGTGACTCAAATCCAACGCCCCCAACTTAATCGAAATCGTCGGCTCCTTATTGTCATTCAGACGCTGCTGCGCAGCCTCCTTCAAACTCTTCGCATCCTTATACTTAGTATCAATCCAAACCTCTTCAAAAACCCCATAAGTCTCAATTGAACTCTGATCCTGCAAATAATTCAAATTACTATTTACGCTAGTAATATTGATATTCTTACCACTCACCTCAGCACCGTATGGAATAATCTTATTCACAACACTAGCTGCATCATAATCAATAGTAATATCCTGCAAGTTCACTCCGGGAATGATAGTAATATTCGTATCATTCCCGCGCATAGCAACCAAATCCAAATAATTGCGATACTGATTATCAGTACGCAATACAAACTCGCCACTGCTCAACTGCTCGCGCACTTTGTTCACCAAAGTACTATACTTCTCAACATTCGTTTCCAGCTTGTTTGCTAACGTATAGTTAGCAAACACCCCCTTCTCCAAACGCCGTTCACCATCAACCTCATTATTGAACTTCGTCAACAAATCGGTCAACAACGCACTCGTCGTCGTAGCCGTTGGCACACTCTCGCAAAACGCATCACTTAAATAAGCAAACGCACTCTCACAGGCAATATCTTGTGTAAACATACCAGAATTGTCCATCTTTTGCGTAATCTTCAAGACTCGCCCGGAAAATACATACATCTCCTTTAAATGATCATAAACAAAAATCTTCGAACGCATCGCATGCAACTGTCCCCAAGCTGGGTTATTGGGATAAATACTAAAATGAAATTCATCAATCCCGCTTAGCTTCTGCTTCAACGTCCCGCTCGCCAACTTTGGTGCATCAAAACTCGTAGACGGAGCATGAATCAAAGTTGTCTCAACACTATTATTCACTTTTTGTCGTAAAAAAATACTATACATTATAATCGCTCCATTACAAATTCAATCTGCACATTCCCGGTTCCGGCAAAGGTAACCTCATTCGCACCCTCAAGCAATTCAAGTCCGTAATAATCAAACTTACCAACCTTCAAACTCGTCGCCTTACCATTAACAACCATTGTCATCGCACTTGTTGCGGTAATTGTTAACACTGACACATTGTGAAGAAAGACAGTTTCCGCTGCCGAGCCGGCCACCGTAAACTCAAGATTTTGCAGCCAATCAGTCTCAAAACAAAACGTATCCCAAAGCTGTTTGGAAAAGTAACCCTTAATTCGGAACGGATAAGCCGTCAATTGCAACTTCACACTAAAGTAACCGCCAAACACCTCTTCAAAAACCGGCGTCGCTTCCAGCTCCGCCATATAGTACCAGCCAATAATATCGGAAAACTCTAGTTTCTGTTTTCCAATACTAGTAAAAAAGTCCATAACCTTCTGATGCAAAATAAACGCCTGCTCACGACTTTTCGCAGCTAACAATAGCTGCACCTCAATCGCTCGCTCGCCATAATAATTCTTCGCCTCATTCGCATAAGTAAAATCATAAGTACCATTCATATATGGAATTTCAGCTTTAATCTTCCGCTTTTCAGGGTAACCAATCGCAATGTCCTGGATGAAAATGGCCTTACTTACTTTCGATAATTCTTTCTCTGCAAATTTTATCTCCATATTCAACCTACCCCCTTAATAATAAATTGAGATCAAAAGTATTCATATCTTTCAGATGCGGATTGACAATCTGTGCCACCTGTTTCCCATCTAAATTCAACTGAATAACAATATTCTCATTACTGCCACTATCTTTACCGAGCGCCTTATGTCCACTTGTAAGTGGAATAACTGATGTCTTTGCTCCACGCTGAAGCAACATTTCCGGACCAGCTTCCCCAACAATTGCCATCCCGCCGGACATAACTGTCCCACCTTTAGCAAGCATAGGAAGTGCGCCAATATTAACTCCAGGAATATTATTAATCCCAGAAATTACAAAGTTAATTGGGCTAATTACAAAATCATTAATCATTCCCTTAATATTTTGAATTGCTCCATCAATAGCACCGAAAATTGCGTCTCCAATACCAGCAAAAAATCCAGACACCGCATCCCAAACGCTTTTCACTTTGTTCCAAGCTGTCGTAAAGGCATTAATAATGAAATCTTTTACTCCACTAATGACACCCGTAATTGTATCTATTACTCCACCAATGAAGCTACCGATAGCACTAAATATACCCATAACAATTGGTGATAATGTTTCCCAAATAGCAATTATTATTGCTATAGCTGTTTGAATTATTACCCAAATCACTTCCATAACGACCACAATAAAATCCCAAATTGCTTGGAATACTGCCATAATAGTTTCTCCGTGCTCTTCCCAAATTGCCATAATGGTTTCAACTATTACTGAAATAATACTCCAAATCACTTCCATAACAACTACAATAAAATCCCAAATTGCTTGAAATACTGCCGTTATTGTGTCACCATGCTCTTCCCAAATTGCCATGATTGTTTCCACTACCACTACAATAACATTCCAAATTACTTCCATTGCCATCATAATGAAATCCCAAATTGCTTGAAATACCATCTTAATTTCTTCTTCGTGCTCTGTCCAAAACTTAGATAAATCTTGAATTATTGCTCCAATAAATGCAAGTAAATCATCCATGATGGAGGAAATTCCTTCTTGAATACTATTCCAGATTCCTAAAACTGCATTTCTAAATTCTTCGTTTGTATTCCAAAAATGCATTAATGCAGCAACTGCCGCTGCAATAACTATCGCAATAAGTGCAATCCATCCTCCAGACAATTTTGTTGCATCCCCCAGTGACTTCATCGCTTTTGCCGTTCCTTGAACAACTCCCGCCGCATTTCCTGCTAACCCGCCAAACAATGCAAGCGAATCAAGAAATCCAGTCAATTCAGGAGGAGCAACATCTTTCAAGTTTTTTGCTAACTTTTCTAAGCTAGATCCTGCATCCTTTATTCCTCCTGCAAAATCAATAAACTCTTTACTTATTTTTGGAGTCTTCACTTCTTTGAACTCAGCATCAATAACTACAGGCTTTACTGCTGGCAAATGTTTTACATAAGGAATAAGCGGCATTTTTACTTCTGGAACATCAACCTTAACTACCTCATACTTAGCATCAATAACTACTAATTCATTCTTCGCCATCTATATCCACTCCTTTCTTTTTATTTAAATATGTTCCCGCGCTCGTCGAGGGAACCAACTTTTATCTTCTCATCTTCATCCTGCGGAAAGAGTGGCATTTCCTTCCGATTTTTCGGTCGATTTACATTATATTCAGCATTTATAATTACCATCCGTAATAGTTCAGCATCTTGTTTTTGTTTCTTCTGACTCATCATCAGCATCTCTTGCAACTCAGCTTGCGTCAACAACCAAAACTCTTGACTATCGATCGCCAAATAAACCCGTGCTAAAGCTACCCATTCCTCATAGTCAGTCTGCTCTACTTTCCCGCTTTACTAGCCGCTGCCTTTTGCTTCTTCATATTTTTTTCCATCTCAATGCGCTGTTTTTGTGACACCATTGAACTTGCCAAGCCCATAAATAAATTTTCCAAGAAAACATCATAACCCATTTTTTCAATCACTTGATCAATCAGTTCCTCAGCCTCTTCATAAGTAAGCGTCATTTGGCTTCCGTACTCAACACCAACCTTAAAAATTTTCAAAATCTCATCATTGGTAACTGTACGACTTTTATCGCCAAGTCCGGCAAATAGATTATTAATATCTATTTGCTCAATCATTTCCAGCTTTCTGCGCGCTCCAAATGGAAACCGCAATTCTACCTTCGAACCACTGCCATCTACATTGCTATACTCTAAAATTGTGTTTGCTATCATATTAAAACTCCTTTTCTATCTTTGACAAATGAAGCGCAGATATACATCCGCGCTATTTATTTTATCCTTATGCTTGTGCTTTTGAAGACACTAAAGGTCCTGAACCTTGTAATGTCATACTATAAGTTAACGCATCATCAAATGGCGCTTCCATAGGGAAATCAGTAATCAATACTTGCCCTTGCTCTTTTTCATTTGTTGCTTCATTATGTAAAACAATAGTCACTGCTTCACCATCAACAAATGCTGTTTTCAATTTAGCTAATGCTGCATCATCGGCAACATAAATACCATCACAATCAACCGACCACTCTTTAAATCCAGTAATGAATGTTTTATATCCACCACTTGATTTTGAAGTTGTTTCAATCGGCTCTGCCGAACGATTTAATGTCGCACCCTTTTGTCCTGCGATCACTTTTTCAGTTGTCCCGTCTAAAATTTTTACTACTACCTTTGCTCCTGCCATACTCATAAATTTCTACCTCCTATAATTTTTCCATGAATCCAAACTCAAAATCCACTCGTGCCTGATACACACGCGTCTCCTGAATTCGAACGGCATTAATTTTTTCATTCTGCAATACATACTGGGCATGTGCAAAACTTACTTGCCCATATGCCTCAATAATCTTATCAACCATCTGTGCCAGAGTCTCCCCCAACTTTGGCTGTAAAATGTAAAGTGATACTGATACTGCAGAATATTGATTGCTTTTTGTTACATTATCATGAACGACCACTTTGCCGACTGTCGCTACAGTTTGATCGTAGCCAGCTCGCTGCAAACATCTATTCATGTAATCAACAACTAATTGTGATTTAATCATTCTTCCATATCACCCTATCTAAAAAATTTGACAATTCCAGCACACATACAAATGTTATTTTTGGATATCTCTTCATCCCATAATTGCTGCTCTCTTGTCATATGGTGAGCTCAACCATGATTAAATTATACCCCGTATTTTAAAGACCAAAACGCCACCATTAAGCCCGCTTTCCGCCTCACTACAGCCACCAAAACGACTGGAAAAAGCCACAAAAAAAGCACGTCCTAAAGACGTACTTTTTTAATATTTCTATTCTATTGAAAAGCATTTTTCTCAAGCCATGCTAAACGGAAATGTTTATCAACTTGCACTTCACACAAGTAGAAATCATTTTTCTCAGTTAAAATGATTTCTACCCATTGTGGCTTTACCTTAACAACATTATTGTAATTATTTTGATTTCCAAAACCAACTAGATTTTGATCACCCCAAGCTGGTGTATGTCGTACCCAAGCTTCTTTCTTTAAATACTTGCTGCCTTTATCCCACATAAGATAGTTCTCCTCCTTGATTGTAATTTCAGTTAATCCATTTTGTACTATATTATACGGATCAATCTTTTCTCCGTTCTTCTGTACTTCGAAATGCAAATGCGGCGCGTAACCGCCGCTGCCTCCCTCACTGCCAATTCGATCACCTTTTTTTATCATAACACCATTAGCAATTGCTATAGTATCGAGATGTAAATAACGAATGGTATATTCGCCAAATCGCACTCGCACTTCATTTCCGGCAGCTCCGTTATTATATAATACTTCTGCTGTACCGCTTGTTACTGCATAAATAGGTGTCCCCAAACCTTGTGTCAAATCGATACCGCCATGTCCTTTATAAGGATTAGGCGTTGCTGTCATAGAATAACCATATTCTGCAACCCAATCACGGATGCCACTACCATAACTCTTGTTATCAAAAAGACAAGTTACTTTTACTTCTGCTTTGTGGGCCAAACTATAAATTCTCATGTTTGTCAGCCCCTTCCTCATCTTCTGCATGTTGTTCTTCCTCAAGTTTGCTGATTAAACTATGTAATTCTTTCGGTAACTCAATATGGTTACGAACTTTCTTAATGATACTTAGAAACTGTATAATTGTCATCCCAGTCAACACAGTGAAAAGTACCGTAGTATTTTGAAATAAAATGTAGCTGATCGCACCACTGGCAACAATTACTAATAAAATCATCATCTTGCGAATTAATCCATCAGTCAAAATCGTATGACTAAAAGTCTTACTGATAATTGCCGCTAAAATTCCCATAACAACATCAATTGTCATTACTATGATTAAAATCATTAACGGTATTTCCATTGCTGTTAATCCATTAATAAATAGCTCATAAAAATTCATCTTCTTCCTCCCTTATTCCTCATTATGGTAAGCTCACCACTCTATAATTATACTAGAGTATAGCGCTTCTCAACTGGCATTCGGAAGTCAAAAAAAAGACTCATTCGGGTTATTTAGTTGCATTAAATTATTTCGCAGGATTGAATAGTTTTTACCGCTGCATTCAGATATCTCTGACATGTTTTTTCAGAATAATTAAGTTCCATAGCAGTTGCAACCCAAGAATTGCCGGAAAACAATCGTTCCTCGACAACTGAGCGTTGATCATCTGATAAAAGTGAAAGCCATCGTTCAACCCGTAACTTTGTAATTTGATTTTGATTCATTGCCTGAGTTAGTTTATCTCGTTCACTGCGATGATCATCAAATTCTCCATTTAAGGACATTTCCTTATTAGTCAGTTGCATATTTTGATACATGGCAATTTCCTTTTCCCAACCAGCAATCAATCGACACACTTTCGGGTACGCTTTAAAATCTTCAATTATTTGTTTCTTATCCATTCATCTCACCTCTCACTAAAATATGGACACATCTGTAATCATTTGTTTACAATACTATGTTATCATATATGAACACGTTTGTAAACTATATTTTACAAAATAATTGACTTTTTGTAATTTTTAGTTTACAATAGTATTGAGGTGATATATATGGCAACAAAAACGTTAGCCAAATACATTCAAGAATACCGGCAAGCACACAATCTTTCATTGCGTGACTTTGCAGCTGAATGTGATTTAAGCCATACTTATATCAGCAAACTCGAAAAGGGGATAGATGATCGAACCGGAGCGGCTATAGAGCCGAATTTACAAATATTAGAGCAGATTGCCAAGGGTACACATACGGATTTAACTAATCTTTTAATGTTACTTGGCAAAATTGACAGCTCACTTATCTATTATGATGATATTCCCTTGTCTGAATCAGAAGATGCTCAAATGGAACATGTTGTTCAGCTTCCTATCCTGGGAGAAATTCGCGCCGGCGAGCCAATCTTTGCTGATGAACACATTATGGGATATGAATATATCAATAAGGATGAAGTAAAGACCGGAAAATTTTTCTTTCTCCACGTAGTTGGCGATAGTATGATAAATGCCCGAATCTATGATGGTGATACAGTTTTAGTGCGGAAGCAAGAAGACGTTGATAACCGCGATATCGCTGTTTGCTTAGTAAATGATGATACCGCAACTCTGAAACGAGTAATGAAGACTGATCAAGGAATCTTCCTGCAACCGGAAAATCCAAAATATGACCCTTTATTTTTCTCGCATCAGCAAGTCTTGAATGGTGAAGTAAAAATTATTGGTAAAGTTATAAAAGTTATTTTTAAACTCTAAAAAAAGCGGTGGATGTTTAACATCCACCGCTTTTAAAATTCTTTTGACAACCCGCAACCAATGTTGGAAAACAATTGTTCCAGCGTCCGCTCGATAACTATCCCATCAGGGACTTCGCTATAGTAGCGAACAATATTACTGCGGTCAGTTATTGCTGCACCACTCTGTTCAACCGGCCGGTCAATAACATAGGCAAACTGATAATCGCTGACATCTATGTTCTCACCGATGAGCAACACAGCTACATCACGGTCCTTAGCAAACCATTGCCCTAGAATCGTTTTTGCTTCTTTTGTCAATCCATTTGGCAAAAAGAAAAACAGCTTGTCTTTATTGGCATATTTATTGCAATCAACATAGTGCATATATGGTTCAGGTAAAAACTCGTTCAAAATCATAATCCTCAACTCCTATTGCATTCAGTATACCGCACAATCTTAAAATTGAGAATTGAAGTGCTTAACAAAAAAACAGGCCGAAACGGCCCGTTTTTTTATAATTCATCAATATATTTACCAACTGTTTCAACAATCTGATTGCTAAAATCATATGGTTTCGGGGTAAAATTTTGTGCCTTGCGAATCGCCCGGGTCACATCAGCATGAGCATCTAAAATATAGCCGCCCTTAGCCAATTTGCTAACCAGCTCCACCTGATGATCATCATTGTGCTCGCCAAACTCTGCTAGCCGCGCCATTGCAATAACTTTTTTCTGCAAATGCATAGCCTGAAACAAAGTTCCGGCACCGCCATGAGCGATAATTAGGTCTGCTTCATTAAATAAGCGCTCGTATTCCTCGGGGGAAAAATACTTACTAATATGCATGCGTTCACTTGCATAATCAGTGACCCCCACTTGAGCAAAAATTTCATCTTCCAGTTGCAATTTTTGCACTGCCTTCTCAACTTGATCCATTAATCGTGGGAATGGACTATCCTGAGTTCCCAATAAAATTAGAATCATTACTTATCCACTCCTTTATAAAATTGTGCCGTGATATTCAGCATTCTTATAGACTTTTTTCATTTCCGGCCATTGAACAATTATCTTGTCACATTTCTTCTCGATAATTTTTCCAGTCATAGATTGAGAATGTACTCTGGCACAACTTTCAATAAAAACAATTTTTTTGCGGAAAAGTTTAGCAATATAAACCATTGGTACTGCGCTATGAGCACCAGTTGTAACAATCACATTTGGTCTAAAGGTAATAAAGTACCAGAATGAAAGCAAACAATTAATCGCAAACTTAAATGTATACGAAACAATATGCTTACGGGTACCAAAAATCAGATACTGAATCGGAATATCCAGCTGTAACGACTTTGTCGTTTCACTCTTCTCCGTAATTAATTTGCTCTTGTATTTAGTAAAAAGCGGCTTCAGTTTTAAAAGTTCACTTAAATGACCGCCACCCGAACTAATGAAAATAACTTTTTTCATTATAACGACTCCTTACTTTAAGTATTTCTTTATTTGTTCCAAAATCAACTCAGCCCGATCACCAACAATCAGCTGAACATACTTCGTCGTCTTCAGCACTCCTGATACTCCGGCAGCTTTCAATGCCTTTTCATCAATTTTAGCGCGGTCATTAATGACTGCCCGCAAACGAATCGCGCACTGCTCAATACTCGCAATGTTTTCTGCACCACCAAGCGCAACAATAATCTTGCTCGCCTCGTCATCACTCAGCTGCACCCGCTGCTGCTCACGCAACGCTTCTTGTTCTTCATCTTCCTGCAAATACTTTGCAGCTTTCAGCATCACATCATATTGCTTTTTCTTACGATATAAAAAGACCCCACCGGCAATTGCCGCAATAAGAACTATTATACCTATGATAATTAAAATAATTTGCCATGTTTCCACGCTTGTATCACATCCTTTTGTCCTTTTTATTGTATCAAGGAAACTAAGTATACGCAATGGACATTTCCGGGAGAAAGAAAAAAAGCGGGAGGCGCTGCGCCTCCCGCTTTTCAAATTTATTCAACCGAGATTAAGAAGTTGTAAACTGGTTGCTTGCCATCAAAACATTCAATATCAATATCCGGATGTTTTTCAACAAGATATTCATAAATAGTTTTAGTGTCTTTGACTTTAGTGTCAGCACCAGCAATAACGGTAACAATTTCAGCATCTTCATCAATCATTTCATCAAGCAATGCTTTTGTTGATTCAACTAATGATTTATCAGCAGAAACAATAGTTTTTTCATCAATACCGATGAAATCTCCTTGTTTAATTGTTAAACCGTCCATAGTTGTATCACGAACTGCATAAGTAACTTGTCCTGAGCGGACATTTTCCAATGCATTATTCATTCCGGTAGCAATGTCTTCAACGCTGCTTTCGCTGTTGAAATGAATCATTGCTGCTAATCCTTGAGGAATAGTTCTTGTCGGAATGATTTCAAGCGGGATATCCACTAATTCCTTAGTTTGTTGTGCCGCCAAGATGATGTTGCTGTTATTTGGTAAAATAACAACTTCTTGAGCACCCACTTCTTCAATTGCTTTAACGAAGTCTTGGGTAGATGGATTTAATGTTTGTCCGCCTTCAATAACATAAGCACAGCCTAAATCTTTAAAGAGATTGGCAACGCCGCTACCGCTGGCAACAGCAATAACTGCTACTTTAGGACCTTGCGGATTTGCTTGTACCTTTGGCTCGTTGTGTTCTTTTTGTTTTTCGAATTGTTCTTGCATGTTTTCTGACTTTAAAGTAACAAACTCCCCTAAAGTACTGGCAATTTCAAAAACTTGAAGTGGATGTTCAGTATGAACATGCACTTTTACAATATCATCATCAGATACAATAACAATTGAATTTCCATCAAGTGATTCTAATTGTTTTTGTAGCTTTTCATTGCTATATGTTTTTTGCGCTCTTTCATGTAAACGAATAATGAACTCGGTACAGAAACCGTATGCATCATGTTCATGATCATCATCAAAGCCAAAATCAGATAAATCCAATGTTACTGGAACATAGTCACCATCTCCGGCTATAACAGCAGTATCAATTTCTTCGCCGCGAAGCGCTTTTAACATACCTTCAAATAATATAACTAATCCTTGTCCACCAGAGTCAACAACACCAACTTCTTTTAAAACTGGTAGTAAATCTGGGGTTTTAGCTAAAGATTTTTTAGCAGCTTCGAGTACTTGCTCTAAAAACGATTCAAAATCGTCAGTTTTTCTGGCAATTTTTACTGCATCTTTAGCAGTTTCACGAATAACCGTTAAAATCGTTCCTTCAACAGGTCGCATAACTGATTTATAAGCAACTTCAGCACCCTTTTTTAAGCCCTCAGCAAATAATTTAGTATCTGCCGTTTTATGCTTTTCAAATCCTTGCGCAATACCACGGAAAATCTGTGACAAGATAACTCCTGAATTCCCGCGGGCACCAAGTAGCAATCCACGTGAAAGCTGTTTACTTATTACACCTAAATCTGTGCTTGTTAATGTTGAAATTTCATTTCTTCCCGAAACAATAGTTAAGTGCATATTGGTTCCGGTATCACCATCTGGGACGGGAAATACATTTAAAGAATTTATATATTCAACGTTCTTTTCAAAAAATGCAACGCCACCCGAAAACAATGCTTTGTATAAAGCACCATCCATTGATTGTATCATGACTTTTGCCTCCCTAGTCCTTTCTCTGTACATCTTGTACAAAGACATTCACGCTACCAAGCTGAATATTTAAGGCAGCTTCAATATCATATTTTACTTTTTTCTGTATTTCATGAACAACTTCAGAAATGCGCACTCCAAAGCTAACAATTACATACATATCAATATGGATTACTTTGTCTTCTTCGCGAACAATAATTCCGCGTTGATAATTTTCTTGTTTTAATAACTCCGCAATACCATCGCGAAAGAATTGTTTTGATGCCATTCCGACAACGCCGTAACATTCTGTTGCGGCAGCACCTGCTAAAGATTGAATCACTTCTTCACTGATTTCAACTGTTCCCAGGTCGTTTTCAAAGAGTATAGACATATACAAACTCTCCTCACTCTATTTATTATCTTTACTATTGTACCACAATTTTAATAAATTTCAATTCTTAGCTGTAGAAAGCAACTTTTTTTATTCAAAGTAATTGACAACGTAACATTGTTGCGTTATCATAGTTTTGTAACATTGTTACAGAAGGAGTGAGCAATATGAAGCGATCACAAATAAGCGGCGGAATTATTCTTGTTGTTTTAGGGGTGCTGTTCCTATTAAATAACTTTAATATCATTGATATTTCAAATCTATGGAGTGTCATCGTATTTGGCGCATTAACTTTTTTCTTTTTAATAGGTGGATCATTCTTCCTTACCTTATTATTTGGCGCACTACTGGTTAATTCTGTATTAACTTCGATTATGCATATAGACTTACCTTTCTGGCAATACTTCTTACCGGTTCTGGTTATTGTTTTTGGTTGCTATTTGATTTTCAAACCGCGGCATAATAAGTACGAACGGCAATATGCTGAGTATAAAAAAGCACAACAAGAGCAACATGCGAATGGTACAAGCAATACTGGGGGATGGCAATTTCAAGATTACAGCCAATCTTTTAATTTCCAATCGCAACAAGTTGATATTACTACAGCAATGGAGACAGTTGCTCTAAAATGTAATTTTGGTAATTTAGATATCAGTTTTCTATCAAACGAACGAACCAGCGGCACAATTCGCTTAAGTGTTAAAGCAAACTTCAGTAATGTTAACATTATTGTTCCAAAAGGCTGGAATATTGTTTATGCTTATAATAATGAATCATTCTCACAAACTGATTTCTTCCAGCAAGAATTTAATCCGGATATGCCAACGATAGAAATCAGTCAAAAACTTTCTTTTAGTGAAGCAAAAATTATTAATGCTTAAATTTATTACAAATCGTATTGTAACTCATCAAAATTTATGATAGAATACAAGAGCATGATTTTTAGAGATAACCGCAAAAAAGGAGGTTTTATACATGGCACGTGTTTGTTTTGTAACAGGAAAAAAAGCAATGACAGGGAACAAGCGTTCTCACGCATTGAATACTTCAAAACGTCGTTGGAATGCTAACTTACAAAAAGTTCGCATCTTAGTGGATGGAAAGCCAAAAAAAGTATATGTTTCAGCTAGAGCATTAAAATCTGGCAAAGTTGAACGTGTATAATTAAAACCTTTGAATAAAGAGACCCCGGGAATGCCAATGGCATTCCCGGGGTTTTTACATATCTGATGCTAAAAGCCTGCGCCGCAATCGGCGCAGGCTTTTATTGTGGGTTTATCTCCAAATGAATGTGTTTTTTACTGGCAGGCTGAATACTTGCGCACCAACTTATTTGAACAGTCTCTAATTGGTTGTTAGTCATAAGATAATCTTGTGCCTGCTGGATAAATGGTCGTAATGAAGTCCATTCTGCATCGCTGAGTTCAGCAATTGTAGTGCGATGGGTTTTGGGAATAATCAGCCAGCTATCCATTTTTTCCGGCAGCCAACTTTCAACAAAAATCCAATCATCATTATGCAGCAGGATAGTGCTACCGTTGTGGAGGCAGTATGGGCAGAGAAATTGTTCTTTGGTGTGGTGCAAAAAGAAAACTTCTTTTTGCAGGCGCCAGGAAATTTCCATTTCGGTTTCATAGTAGATGCTAAAGCCATTCTTTTCAAGCACTTTTTTTGATGCCGGGTTGGTTTTATGGGTTTTAGCGCAAACATATTTACAGTTATCTTGTTTGAAAGCCCATGTAAGGATAACTTCCAAAGCCTCACTCATTATACCTTGGTTGCGGTATTGTTCAACAAGTCCGTAACCAACTTCTACTCGTCCTTTGATGTCAGGCAGCGATTTAAAGCCGATGGTGCCGATAACAGCGTTGTCGGCAAGGTGGAAAATGAGCCAATAAGTTTGCCAGTTATAATCTAGTGCATCAAGCTCCAACATTTTTTCAAGTTTTATTTTCGCCGCATTGATGACCGCTGCATCAGCAACACCAGGCATCAATTTTATGTCTGGCAGAGTGGCTGCCAGCTGGTTTGTAGCTGCTAATTCTTGCAGCTGGGGTACGGTTAAGGGGATTAATCTGACACGGTTTGTTGTTCCCATCATTATTTCCTCCTTAATTTCGGAAAATTTGAATATATAATAATTTTCCGGTGTTGAATTTTATATGAAAAAGAGAAGACTCCTTTAATTCATTACTAACTGTTAAATCGGAAAAAGGCGCAATCGTTGCATTATTCAAAGGATATTCGACACCATCCAGATAAAGTCCATTCACTGGCTCAAGCGCTATAAGCGAAAGATAGTCGGTATTCACTGGTTCAAACTCATATGCCCCCGGTGTCAACAATTCCATTTGCGCATCATCAAGAATTATTTTGGTTGGCACAACTGCATTGGTTAAAAAACCTATGAAAGTAAGTTGCTGATCAATACGGCCGCCAAAACTACTATAGATATCAATCATTGTAGCTTCTAATTCCTTTGCAAGCTGCAATGCTGCCTCAGTGTCAGTTATGTCTTTATGGGCATCTAAAGTAATAACCTGCGTCTCGGTTTTATGGAGAAGTTGCAGTGTTTCTGGGTCAATAGTATCGAAATCACCAATGGCGTAATCAAAGGGTACGCCATGGTGATAAAGCAAGCCCGCACTTGCATCAGTCGCAATTACATAATCATACGCTTTAAAATCAATTGTGCCGACTTGTTGTCGGTATGTAATAATTGCAACCTTCATGATTCTAACCTCTTATCCAATAATTTTTTCAATAGCAATAGCATAACTGCTTTGGCTGTAAATTGCTGAGCCGGCAACAAGTATTTCAGCACCGGCAGCAATAACTTGCGGTGAGGTAATCGCATCAATACCGCCATCAACCTCAATCTTAACCTGCAAATCGTGTTCTTCAATATAAGCCTTAGCCTCACTAATTTTTTCAATTGCTTGCGGTTGGAATTTTTGCCCGCCAAACCCAGGCTCAACAGACATCACTAAAAGCAAGTCGATCTTATCTAGCCAAGGAATGATTGCCGCCACCGGAGTATCAGGCTTAATTGAAAGTCCAACGCCACTTCCGGCTTCGCGAATAGTGGCAACCACATTCGCAAGCTCAGTCGTTGCCTCAAAATGAACGGTTAAATATTTCGGCTTAAACTTTAAATAATCAGCTAAATAACGCTCAGGCTTTTCAATCATTAAATGAATATCAAGTGGTTTTTTAGCTGCTTGAGCAATTGCTTCAATGACAACTGGTCCAAATGAAATATTTGGTACAAACATACCATCCATAACATCGACATGATGCAAGTGAGCACCTGCAAGCTCTATTTTATTAATCTCTTCTGCTAGGCAACCAAAATCAGCTGCTAATAATGAAGGAGCAATTTGAATCATAACTTTCACCTCTAATTATTTTTTATAAATAACTTTCTGTTCTTGAATTTCAGTAATAAACTGTGTATATGATTGGTAGCGGGATTGGAAAATTTCACCATTTTCTACCGCCGCTTTTACCGCACATCCTGGCTCATTAATATGCAAACACCCTCGGAATTTACAGTCATTGATATATGGGACAAAATCAATGAAGTCCCAGGTCAATTCCTCGACACTAATCATATCCAGCTCCAACGAACTAAATCCTGGTGTATCTGATATCCAGCCATCAAAAAGCGGATACAAAGTTACTTGGCGGGTCGTATGTTTGCCGCGTCCTAAAGCCATTGAAATAGCATTGGTTTCTAAATTCAGAGTATGCTTAGATAAAGTATTCAAAGCAGTTGATTTACCAACTCCGGTTTGACCCGCAAGCACGGTTATTTTATCTGCTAATAATCTGATGAGCTCTTGCTCATCGATTATTTTCTTTTCTTCACCCAGAAAAACTGCATAACCAATTTTTTCATATATCTTTTTAACAGCCAGCAATTGTTCGTATTCATCAGTGTTCAGCAAATCAGTTTTGGTAAACAATATAATCGGCGTTACATTTTGGTGTTCCATCAGGGCAATAAATTTATTCAATAGATAGAGTTGCAAATCTGGTTCTTTAGCGGCACAAACCAAGAGCGCTTGGTCAATATTAGCGATAGCGGGACGCACAAAACTATTTTTGCGTTTGGAAAATTCTTGCACATATCCGCTGCCGTCATCATTGATGGTGAAAGTAACACGATCGCCAACCATAGGCGCGCGTTTCTGGTTACGAAACTTTCCGCGCGCTCGGCATAAATATGATTTTCCATCAGCAAACACTGTATAGAAACCACCCTGTAATCCAATTATCAACCCATTTTTCATACCGATTTAGCCCTCATTTCTTATTCTTTCATTATACGTTACTGCGGTTTTGAATACAAGTTATAGGGAAAAAGAAAACCCGGTTGCCTATGGCAACCGGGTTTTAAACTTTACTCAGATAAATAATCTAAATTAGTTATTATTTGTAGTTGGCGCTACCGGTTCAGGTCCTTTTGAAATAACGACTGAAATAGTGTCACCTTTTTTCACTTCTTTGCCAGGGTAATCATTTTGGCGAATGACGTAGTCTTTTTGAACCCAACTTGAATACTCTTCGGTTTCGTTCACATATACGCCATTCTCGCTTGCCCATTGATTTACCTGATTAATGTTCCATGTTGACATATCTGGCACAGCAACTGTTTCCGGTCCCGAACTTACTGTTAAGGTAACAGTTCCTTTAGTTGGGTCAATAGCTGTTCCTTGTGCCGGATTTTGACCAATGACCGTATCTTTGTCCTTGTCATCAGTTTTATAGTTAATCGTTATCTGACTCTCACTGTATCCGAGGTCTATTAACTGCTGTTTGGCTTCATCAACTTTTTTGCCATCAAGATTCGGCATTGCTACTTGTTTCCCTTTAGAAACGATTAAGGTAACCTGGCTGCCTTTTGCAACTTCAGTACCAACTTTAGGATCAGTAGCGATAACCATCCCGGCAGGAACTGTATCAGAATATTCTTCCTTATTGGTTGCGTTCACTTTTAGTTCTTGACCAATCAAGATAGTTGTAGCCTCTTCAACCGTGTTATTGGCAACATTTGGCACTGGAACCGTACCGCCACCTTGATTCATAAGCACAAATGTCAGCACAATAGCAGCAATAACAACGACTACTCCACCAATTACACCGCCGATAATCATCTTTTTCTTCTTATCTTTTTTCTTTTGTTCTTCATCACTCAATTTATTTTCACCATTAACCGGCAGCTCACTGGTTGTCATTAATGTATGCTCAATTGTTTGTGACATAGTATCTTCGCTGATGGCATCATCATCAAATACTAATAATGGTTCATTCATTCGCTCCGGGGATAAACAACTATCAATATCAATCAACATTTGTTTAGCAGTTTTATAACGATTTTCCGGATTTTTCGCTGTCGCACGAATAATAACATTTTCTACACTTTGCGGTACATGTGGATTGTAATCACCAACATGAGGCACTTTATCACGGAGATGTTGCAAAACAATATTAACTGCGCTGTCACCATTAAATGGCACCTCGCCGGTTAACATTTCATAAAAAACAATACCTAGTGCATATATATCTGATTGAACCGTTGCAGTGTCACCGCGAGCCTGTTCAGGTGACAAATAATGTACCGATCCCATGACTGCGTTTGTTTGTGTCAAAGCTGTGGCATCCTGTTGATAAGCGATACCGAAGTCCATGATTTTTACTACACCATCGGCACGAATCAGAATATTTTGCGGTTTTAAATCACGGTGAATGATTCCATAACTATGGGCACAAGCAACGCCAGAAACAATTTGCTTCATAAATTCAACAGCTTGACTTACCGAAATGACTCCCGCTTCACGAATATATTGCTTCAATGTTTTTCCTTGGACAAATTCCATAACGATATAATGTAATTCATCTTCTGAACCAACATCATATACCTCAACAATGTTCTTATGTACCAAAGCCGTAATTGCCTGAGCCTCACGCTCAAAGCGCTTTACAAACCGCTCATCTTGGGCTAATTCATGACGTAAAATCTTTACAGCAACTTCGCGGTTTAAAATAACATCATCTGCTAAATAAACATTTGACATCCCACCATCACCAATAAGTCTCTTGAGCCGATAGCGGCCACCTAACATATCTCCTACGCTTAACATTCTATTCATCTCCCTTTTCCAGGCACATAGCCACTGATATATTATCGAAACCGCCACGTTCATTTGCGGCATATATGAGCAAATCAACCGCTTCATGAGCTGTATTTGCCTCTTGAATGTAATGTAAAATATCTTCGTCTGAAAGCATTGTTGTTAAACCATCTGAACAAAGCATTAAACCTTGAACATCACGCATATGCACCTCAAAGATATCAACCTCGATTTGGTGTTCAGTTCCTACTGCTTGTAAAAGAATATTTTTATTTGGATGGGTAGCAAACTCTTCATCAGTGATTTCACCATTACGTAAAAGTTCTGCAACCAAAGTATGATCATGAGTAATTTGTTCAATAGCATTGCTGGTAACAATATAAGCGCGGCTGTCACCAACATTGGCAATCAATAAGTATGATTCAGTCAAGAATGCAACAACTAAAGTTGTCCCCATACCGCTATATTGCGGTTCCGCTTTTGCCTGCGCCAAAATAGTTAAGTTAATATTCTCAATAGTTCGTTTTAACCACTCTTTTGCCTCCGCCTTATTCAGCGGCTCCTCAATCGTTTGAAAAGCATGTTGCAAATACTCAACTGCCATAGAACTGGCAATCTCGCCAGCCAAATGTCCGCCCATACCATCCGCAACTACTAATAAATAACTAGCGTCTTTTTCAAAGATAGCACAACTATCTTCATTATGATAGCGTACCTTGCCGACATCAGTTGCGATGTACATATCCATACTATTCACGCTCCTTTTTCATTTGTTTGCTTCTTAACTGCCCGCATGCAGCATCAATCTCGGTGCCATGTTCTTTTCTGATAACCACATTGACATTTGCTTTCTTTAAAACATCATAAAATGCTAAAACCGTCTTCTGCTCACTGCGCTGATACATATCATGTTCACTTACCGGATTATACGGAATCAAGTTCACATAAACCAAGTGCCGGTAGTTACCAATCAAATCAGCAAGCTCACGCGCCTGAGCCGGTTGATCATTAACCCCGTTCAACATAATATATTCAAAAGTCACCCGACGATTTGTCTGCTCCATATAATAACGCACCGCATCCATCAACACTTCAACCGGATAATTATTATTAATCTTCATAATCCGTGAACGAAGCTCATTATTTGGCGCATGTAGTGACAGCGCCAAATTAACCTGGATACCCTCATCAGCAAATTGGCGAATCTTTTTAGCCAAACCACTGGTAGAAACAGTGATATGCCGCGCACCAATTGCCAAACCTTTAGGATGATTGATAATCCGAATAAAAGTCATCACATTTTTATAATTATCAAACGGCTCACCGATACCCATAATAACAACATGACTCACCCGCTCCTCGCGACCAGCATCATCCAGTGCCCATTGTACCTGCATAATCTGCTCAACAATCTCACCAGCATTCAAGTCACGCTGTTTACGCAATAAACCACTGGCACAAAAACTGCAGCCAATATTACACCCAACCTGTGTTGTCACACAAATTGAAAGTCCATATTCCTGCTTCATCAAAACCGTCTCAATCAGATTCCCATCAGCTAAACGAAATAAGTACTTACGCGTTCCATCCTTCGCCACTTGAGCTACACTAAGCTCTAGTGAAGAAAGCCAAAACTGTTCATTTAAAGTCGCGATTAAATCTTTAGAGATATTTGTCATCTCCGCAAAATCACGCACACGTTCGCGATATAGCCACTGCCAAATTTGTTGTGCCCGAAACTTCTTCTGACCATGGTCAACAAGCCATGCCTCAAGCATCTCAAATGACAAACTATATATCGAAGTTTTTTCACTCATGAAAAAACCACTCCTCAATTAATTTACTGTCTTTATTATTTTACCATAAACCGCCTGAAATACCACAATAATTGATACTGCAACAAGCTTTTTCACTATTTTGATCATGTCAAAAACGCCGAAAAAACAGCGGCCGGGCAAAAGTCCGGTCGCTGTTTTCGATATTATTCAGTTTCCACATCAGCATTGTGGTAAACATCGCTGACATCATCAACCTCATTTAAAGCATCAATTAACTTCTCGAATTGCTCAGCATGTTCACTGCTCAACTCAATCTCAGTATTCGGCAGCATCGTTAACTCCGCTACTGCAAACTCATCATAACCGGCACCGCTCAATGCGACTTGCACCTTGTGCAAATCTTCCGGCGCAGCTTGAATAATCATCGTCTCATCTTCTTGCACGATATCGCGAACATCACAATCCGCTTCAAGCAACAATTCCAACACTGCATCGCTATCGCTCGCAGTTATACCAATAATTGCTGTCGGCTCAAATAAATAACTAACAGCACCGCTCACACCCATGTTACCGCCATTCTTATTGAAAGCAGTACGCACTTCAGCAACCGTACGATTCACATTATCAGTCAAAGCATCAACAATAATCGCACTACCGCCAGGACCATAACCTTCGTAGCGAACACTATCAAAGTTTTCTACAACATTACTCTTCGCCTTTTCAATTGCCCGCTCAATAATATCACGCGGCACTTCATATGTTTTTGCTCGCTCAATAGCAACCTTCAACTCATGATTGGCCTCTGGATCAGTAGAACCATTTTTTGCTGCCATATAAATAACCCGTCCGAATTTTGAATAAATCCGCGTCCGGCTGGCATCTTTTTTAGCTTTACCTTCTTTTATATTATTCCATTTACGTCCCACAAGGAACACGCTCCTTTGCCTGTTTGTAATACTCTTTGTATTTTATCACAAATCCCCGAATATTTCATCAAAAAAAGCTGGTCCTTGGACCAGCTTTTTTTACATTTTTTAAAATTATCCGCGGAACAAGAATTGTTCTCTAGTTAATAAACGACGAATTAATATCAGCGCCAGAACTACATAAATGAGGTTCCAGGCAATCGTTATCAGAATATTCGGCCAAATATAAATACCTGACATAACTTGTTTCATAGTAACAATCATGTTGATAAATGGCAAGTTCAACTGCCAGAACGGCACATTGCGGATATCGCTGAACATGGTGATGTAAGATGGCACTAAGAAAATCAGTGACATATAGCCAAGATATGTTTGTGCTTCTTTATATGATTTAGCAATTAAACTGATTGTTAAGGCAATTGTACTCATGAAGAGCGACATGACTAAAATTAGAACGCAAGTAATCAATACCATCGGCAATGAAATATAGCTGCCTATAACTGCCATAACTTCCGGAAAGAAGAAAATCGGAATCGTATATATGAGTATCCCGCCCACAAATATAAGTGAAGAGATTAACCCAAATGAGATAACCGTCAATAACTTCCCAGTCAAGATTTGCACCCGGTCAGCTTTAGTTGAAAGCAAGATTTCAAATGAATTCCGCTCTTTCTCTGCTGCGCCAAGCTCAGTAGCAATTGAGAATGTTGCACCGTTTCCGGCAAAAATGAGCATCATTGGCAAGAAAGAAATCAAACCTGCAATTGCGCCACCGATAACATCATTGCCATCACTAACACCGCTACTAGTAATATTAATCTTCTGTTCTTGTACTAAATGCGTAATATCCGGATTAATATTATTGGCAATAAGTTGTTGATTGAGTATATTCTCATTTACTTTACTAATTACATAGGTAACATCAGAAGCAACATCAGTTGACGCCTGATTAGTCGGCTCACTGATAATTTCAACAGTAATTGATTCCAATGCATCTAATTTTGCTTGATAATCATCAGGAACATTAATTCCAATAGCAATTGTCCCATTCTCAATTTCTTGCTGAAAATTGGTTGTTTCAACAAACTCACTGTTTGGTCGCTGTTCTTGTAAAGCGGCAACAATCGGGTTGTTCATATTATTTACCCCAATAGTTACCGGACGTGAAAAGAAACTATACGCCAATAACCCTACGATAACAATAACAATCGGCATAATGAAAATCGGTGCAATCATTGCCATAATCATCCGCTTGTCACGGAAAATTGATTTCATCTCTTTTAGGTATACAACCATTACTGCATTTCTAGGTTTATTCATGATTTACACCTCCAATTAACTCAATAAATATATCTTCAAAACGTTCCTGATTATACTTCGCTTTCAATTCTGGTAAAGTTCCTTCTTCACGTTTTTGACCTTGATGCACAATTACAACTGTGTCGCATAAACGCTCAACCTCATACATTGAATGCGAAGAAAGTAAAATTGTTTTCCCCTCTTCACGAAACTGCTCAAGAAAATCATAAACAACTCGCGCCGCAGTAATATCCAAACCGGTTGTTGGCTCATCAAAAATAATAACTGACGGATCATGAATAATCGTCCGCGCAATTGCAGCTTTTTGCTTCATACCACGCGAGAAATCTTTTACTTTTTGGTCAAGAAACTTACCTAATCCTAAACGCTCAGCCAAAACTTCGGCACGAGCATTTGCGGTTTCGCGGTCCATACCATTTAACTCAGCAAAATAAACAATATTTTCCCGTGCACTTAAACGATCATATAACACCGGTTCACCACCAAATAAAACACCAATTTGCTGACGCACTTTAGATGAATCTTTTTGCACATCCAAACCATTGATTTTAGCAACACCCTCAGTTGGCTGAATCAATGTAGCAAGCATCCGCATTGTCGTTGTTTTCCCGGCACCATTCTCACCGATAAGACCGGTAATTACCCCGGGCTTAGCAACAAAATTAAGCTGATTAACTGCATATTTATCAACCTTTTGCGCTTTTTTCTCTTTGGTCTTTTCAAGTTTTACTTTATATACTTTTGTCAGATTGCTCACTTCAATCATTATTCAAAACTCCCTTCATATAAATCCTTTTCAACTTGTCTTATCCATGTATCGAGATCGCTGACAATCTCATCTTGCTGCACAGTAGCGGGAATCGTTGCCGCACCATCGCCATCCTGAACACCATAAAGGCCGAACTGAGCATGATTACCGCCGGCAATCATGTCCACTTGGTTTTCCGGACTCGATGACTGATTCGGCAAGTATTGCGCCTGCTTCTCACTGGTTACCAATCCATCGAATTCGCTAAATATAAATAGCATCGGTAATTGTCGTTCAGAAAAGTCTTGTGCCGGATAAGATGCCAGAAAGAATAGTCCGGCAAGCTTCTCTTGCTCAGGATGAGCAGCTGCATAGCTTGCCGCCATCGAGCCTCCTAACGAGTGCCCGCCAAGATACCAGCGATTAATAGCCGGATTCTGTTCAATAATTGTTCCTGCAAGATCAATATTGAAAAAAGCCCAATTGCCCGGCATACGACTGATGAAAACATGATATCCTTTAGCCTGTAATTGTTCAGCTAAATACGCATAACTGTAACTATCCACTCGTGCGCCTTGATAAATAATGATTCCCGGCGCATCCTCGTTTTTAGATGGAAACTCAATCCACTGTTCATGTTCAACATAATCATAGTTCACCAAATTATTTTGCAGTTCCTCGACCGGCTTATACGAATACGTAAAATAATACGCACTATAACCGCCCAGCGCCACAACAATAATCGCAAAACTCACTAATAGAATCTTCAACCATCGCTTCATAATAAAACCTCTTTTAAAAAACTTCTGCTGTATTAGTTATATAGTACAGTTTTTTATTTTACATTTCAAGTCCTTTTTGAAAATCCCAAAAAAGACGACAATTGAATTGTCGTCTTTTTCAAATTCTTATTCATCACCATAAGCTGCAAGAATTTCTGCCTGCAACGCTTGGTCTTCAAGGTATTCCTCATATGGCATTTCTTTATCGAAGATACCATTCGGCACAACTTCAATGATTCGGTTTGCTAATGAGTCAATAAATTGTTGGTCATGCGATGCAAATAACATACTGCCTTTAAATGCAACTAAACCATTATTCAAGGCGGTAATTGACTCCAAATCCAAGTGGTTAGTTGGGTCATCCAAAATAAGGATATTAGCATTTTGCAACATCATTTTCGCTAACATACAACGCATTTTTTCGCCTCCGGATAAAACCGGCACCTTTTTCAATGCTTCCTCACCCGAGAACAACATCCGTCCTAAGAAAGAACGCAAGAAGCTTTCAGTCTGATCATCCGGTGAATACTGTCGTAGCCACTCAACCAAATTTAAATCCAAGCCATCAAAATAGCTTGAGTTGTCTCTCGGTAAGTATGAAACCGAAGTGGTAACACCCCACTTGTAACTACCTTCATCCGGCTCAATTTCACCCATAACAATCTTAAACAAGGTCGTAATCGCAATATCATTTCGTCCGACAAATGCAATTTTATCGCCCTTTTTCATCGTAAAGGTCACATTATCAAGCACTTTAACACCATCAACCGTTTTCGAAAGTCCCTCAACTGTCAGCAAATCATTACCAACCTCACGCTCCTGATTAAACCCAACAAACGGGTAACGACGTGATGAAGGTGCAATATCATCCAAGGTAATCTTTTCCAAAACTTTTTTACGAGAAGTCGCTTGACGCGATTTAGACGCATTGGCGCTAAATCGCGCAATAAAGTCCTGCAACTCCTTCATCTTTTCCTCTTTCTTGCGGTTTGAGTCCTGCATCATCCGCTGCGCTAACTGACTTGACTCATACCAGAAATCGTAGTTTCCGGGATATACCTTAATCTTACCAAAATCAACATCAGCAATTTGGGTACAAACCTTATTCAAGAAGTGACGGTCATGGGAAACCACAATAACCGTATTATCGAAGTTCAATAAGAACTCTTCCAACCAACGAATTGCCTGAATATCCAAGTTGTTGGTAGGCTCATCCAAAAGTAAAACATCAGGATTTCCAAACAACGCCTGCGCCAACAACACCTTCACCTTTTGTCCGGCTTTCAGCTCAGACATTTGCTTCTGGTGAATTGAAGACGGAATACCCAGTCCTTCCAGCAAAATAGCTGCATCACTTTCAGCGTCCCAACCATCAAGCTCAGCAAACTCACCTTCAAGTTCAGCAGCACGCATACCATCATCCTCATTGAAATCCGGCTTTGCATACAAAGCATCCTTTTCTTTGATAATCTCATACAAACGCTCATGACCAATAATAACTGTTTCCAAAACCGGATACTCATCATAAGCAAACTGATTCTGCTTTAAAAAAGACATCCGCAGCCCCGGCGCCATATGCACATGACCGCTCGTTGAATCAACCTCACCCGAAAGCACCTTTAAAAACGTTGACTTCCCGGCACCATTAGCACCAATCAATCCATAACAGTTCCCCGGCGTAAATTTAATATTCACATCCTCAAACAGCTTCCGATCCGAAAACTGCAAACTAACATTACTCACTGTAAGCATAGCCATTCTCCTTCAATATATATAAAGACCACGGGGTAAAACCCATGGTTCTTCCTGTTGCACATACTACGATATTATAGCATATCCTGCCTTTGAAAACAAAGGTAATTTTCATTCCCTCTCAAAGCAAAAACCCGGGCGGAGACCAGCTCTGCCCAGGTTTCATTTTCTCACATCGGTTTCAAGTTTCTGTTTAAACGATCAACCATCCACAGCAAGCGGCTTTCACGTCCGGCTTCAGTCTTGGCATCAAAATAAGCTCGTGTATACGTCTTCTTCACTGAAGGCGACATTGCCATAAAGTTAGTATATGCTGGCTCATACTGTTTCAGCACTTCGCTCAAAACCGTAATCTCTTCTTCGCCAATCACTGGCGCCTTCGGCGCCTCCCACTGCCCGTTCGGTTTCGCCTCAGCGATTTTGGCGCGACCTAAATCAGTCATCAACCCCTGCTGCTCAAGCTCAGCAACTAGCGCCTTATTCTTCGCCGACCATTTGCTATTCGCCTTCCGCCGCGCAAAATACTTCTTATACTGAGTCTCGTCAATACTCTGCATCTGCCCGTCAATCCAACCAAAACACAAGGCCTCTTCCAAAGCTTCACCAGCCTTCAAAGTTGCCGGACCGCCCTTCTTGCCAAACAACAACCAAACGCCTTCACTATCCACACCATATTCCATCAACCACTCACGAAACGTCGCCCGATCCCGAAATTCCAAAAGCTCAGCCATAACATCACCCCTTCGTTTACCTTTAGTATACCTTATTTTGGAAAAAAGAAAAACCGCCCGGACGTTGAACGTCCGGGCGGTTTCAAATTCTCAACTAAGCGTTGATTTTTTTATACATTTCAATCATTTCACCAACTAAGTCACGTAATGTTAAAGTTGTCATTAATTGATCTTCTGCATGCATGAACAATAATGAGAATTCAATTTGCTCACCTTGAGCTTCTTTTTGAATTAAGCCCGCATGCGCGTGGTGTCCTGTTCCCATGTGTTCGTTAGCTTCTTCTAATTTTTCCGCTGCTGCATCGTAGTTTCCTTCACGTGCATCTGCTAAAGCTTCCATCATTAATGAACGAGCAGTTCCTACTGCTGAGATAATTTGAAATGATACTAATTCCATGCCTTCCATTGTGTGGCCTCCTTAAAATTCTTTTAAATTTTTTGTTTCAAAAGCGAAACGCTTTCAGTAGTTATTTTACCATAGAAGGAACCTAGATTCAATTATTGGCGTTCCTTTTAATATACTTTTTCAGTTTTTAAAATGACCAACTTCCTTCAAAGACCTGCCACTTTCAAAACACTACCGAAATATGGTATGATAAAATGACATGAAAGGTTGGTGATTGCATTTGAGTAAATGGTATCCGCTTGATAATGCGGCAAAATTGTTCTCAGCAGTGACAAAACCATCTAACACCTCGGTTTTTCGGGTAGCTATCATCATGAAAGATAGTATTCAACCGGAAACATTACAGCTTGCCCTTGACCAAATTACTGACCGCTTCCCGACGATGAACTTACAGCTTCATAACGGACTTTTTTGGAAATTCCTGGCCGAGAATCCCAATCGGATTCTCGTCGAAGAAGAAAGCGAATATCCATGTGCTCCATTACATGCTAAAAGTAATCACAACTTCTATTACCGGATTCTCTACTTCAATCGTCGAATTTCTATTGAAGTATTTCATTCATTAACTGATGGCAATGGTGCTGTTGAATTTTTAAAAACACTTGTCTATCAATATCTCCATTTACTTGGTCACGATATTGAAGATGAGGGATTAATTTTATTACCTAAAGATATTGCTAGCAGCCGCGAAAAAGAAGATAGTTATGGCAAGTATTACGCTGCTAAAGCTTTTAAAAAGCAAAAGCATCCGCAAGCATTTCATCTTGCCGGCTCACCGCTTGATCCGCCCGGTAATAACGTTATCAATGGTTTGATTGAAGTTGACACTTTACGTGCGGTCGCAAAAAAATATGGGGTAACTATTACCTCATATTTATCAGCAGTTTTGATTTACACTATATATCAAGAATGCTACTATCCAAAAATTGATAGCGGCGATGTGCGAATTACTATCCCAGTAAACTTACGTAATATTTTCCCATCTAAAACATTACGCAACTTTTTCTCTGTAGTCACGGTCGGAAATCCATACCAAGAGTCACTTGATTTTGCATTATTGGCTACTGAAATCGATCGCCAATTGAAGCATGAAACCAGTAGTGATAGCTTATTGCCAGTATTAGCGGGAAACATGCGTTGGGAACGCTTAATGGCTATTCGTTTGGTTCCTGAGTTTATTAAAAACTGGGGCATGCGTTATGGATTTAATGCCTATGGCGAAGAAACAAAAACGATGTCGCTTTCAAATCTGGGAGCTATTCGTTTTCCAAGCCAAATGCAACCATTTATCGATTGGATGGAAGTTGTCCTTTATCCAACTCAAAAAAGCCCGATTAATTGTGGCATCTGTTCAACCGGTCATTTATTTACAATCTCCTTTGCAAGAACAATTGAAGATGCAGCACTTATTTCGGCATTCTTCCGTTTCTTAAAGGAACACGATGATATTACTGCTACGGTTTATGGGAACGAATGGGGGTATGAACAATGACACACTGTCCTAATTGTCAGGTAGAGTTACTCGAAGCAACAAATCGGTGCCCGATTTGTCAAAAACATCTTACCGCCGAAACTGATGCGGTAGCACAATCATTTTATCCCGTTTATCACCCACTGAAAGTTCACACTATTCAACGTTTTACTTTTAAACTCACACTTTTCATAGCTATTGCCATTGTTACTTTGATGATTGCTTTGCAAGTGCTGATGGGAACAGTATACTTTGGCGCAAATTTGATTGGTGCTCTTGCTATCTATGGGTTCATCTTGGTCAATTATACCATTATGTCGCGGGTAAATACCGGTTATAAAATTGTCGTGCAAGTTGCAGCCATTGCAGTATTGCTTGTGTATATCGATGCTGCTAACGGCGCCTATTGGTGGAGTACAATTGCAGTCATTCCCGCAGCAATCATTGGTGCAGTTATTGCGATTTTGGTTATTGTTAATGTACAAAAAATGCAATGGAACACTTATATTCATTATCTAATTTCGTTATTATTTTTAGCCTTGATGCCAGTTCCACTGATTATACTTGGTATTGTACCGTGGCTTTGGTTAGCACTGGCTGCAAGCTTATTTGCCATATTAACACTTATAGGTGTTTCGCTCTTAAGTAACAAAAGTTTGAAGAGCGAATTCATCCGCCGCTTCCATTTTTAGATAAAATTAAAAAAACATGTAAAAACAGTTGAAAATGATGAAAAAAAGCAGTATAATAAAAACACCAAGTGATAACAAAAACCATATGAACAAAAAAAAGAGAAGCTCTGCAAAGCTTCTCTTTTTATTTTTCTGTGACATAACTACTTACTTAATCATCCTTCTTGCCTCGATCAATTTGTCGAATCAAGAGTATAATCAATAAAATCACCAGTGATAACAGCTCCATATGAACACCTCCTTCCAGAGGCGATATAGTATTGCCACTCAGCAATTATAACACAGAAATTTTAACCAAATTCACACATTTTAATTTTTTATCTATTTTTAGTATTTTACGCGATGAAACCTCAATTATTTGGCCTCTTTCACGACTGTCTCAGCTTCTAACTCATCTTCAACTTCTTCATATTCTTTCAGGTGTGCCGTACCATACGCGGCATCTTTTCCAGGCAATACCAGATGCAAGACAATACCAACGATTGCGGCAAGCGCCATACCACTTAATTTTACCGGTCCAATAAAGAATACTGCACCACCAAGTCCAAGTACAATGATAATGGCAATCATCATCTGATTACGCTGATTCAACAAGTCAATCTTGTTATCAACCAAAACGCGAACACCATTGAGTGCAATCAGTCCGAACAAAATAATTGAAACACCACCCATAACCGGAGTCGGAATCGTAGAAATCAATGCTGAGAACTTACCGATAAACGAAAGCACCACCGCAATAACTGCTGCTGTTCCCAGCACAAAAACTGATGCAATTCTAGTCATGCTGATAACACCGGTATTTTCTGCATAGGTTGTTTCTACCGGGCCACCTACAAGGCCAGAAAGCAATGTAGCGATACCATCTCCCAGCAAGGTACGGAAAAGCCCTGGTTTATGAATCAGGTCTTTTCCAATAATACTTCCCAAAACCACATGATCGCCAACATGTTCAGCAACCGTCACAATGGCTACCGGCAGCATAATGCTGATCATCTCCAAGCTTATTTCCGGCGTATAATTAACAAACGGAATACTGAATGCCGGCATTGCAAAGAATGGCTGCTCAATCACCGGTGTGAAGTCAACAATGCCAAGAATACATGCGGTCACATATCCGGCAACGATGCCGATTAAAATCGGAATCAGCTTGATATAGCCTTTACCAAGAATCAGTGCCAACACTGCCGACAACGTTGTCACCGCAGCAACAATTGCATAGCTGACATTGAAACTCTCTTCTAGCAAACCGGCGTTGCCGATTGCCACGCTCGCCAACCCAAGCCCGATAACAATGATAACCGGTCCGATAACAACCGGCGGCAAAATATAATTAAACCATTTAGTGCCGAATATCTTAATAACAAAAGCCAGAATGATATACACACAGCCGACCAGCGCCACACCCATAAAGGCATTGTTCAGACCCAACCCATTGGCAATTGCTCCAGCGGCAATCATCGGTGTGATGAAAGCGAACGAAGACCCAAGATATACCGGCGACTGCCCTTTTGTACTAAGAATATAAATCAGCGTTCCGACACCACTTGCAAACAAAGCGATTTCTGGCGGAAATCCTACCAAATACGGCACCAGCACCGTTGACCCAAACATTGCGAATACATGTTGTAAACTCAGTAAACCCCATTGAAAATAATTTTTCGGTTTCTCATTTACATCCATAACTAATTGTACTTTTGCCATATATACCACTCCTTTTTATAAGTAAAAAACGGCCTCCCGTCAAGCGGGCGGCCGTTTTAATTTTCACACAAAGAAAGAGCATTTCAATGCATAAATATCAGACGTCCTTATCAAACTCCCGGAATGACTTAAAGGATTTTTTCTTTTTAAAGAATATCACGTCACAATTTTATTGACAAGATTTTTTTACACGCTGATACCAAAAATGACGCCAACAACAAAGTTAGCTATGAATATGATGTCTAGCACCCAGAGCAAGACCGGTATTTCACGGTAGCGGCCTTTAGCAACCATTGCGATAGTATAGAAGATAAATCCAATCGCAATCCCTTTGGCGATACTGTAAGTCAGCAGCATGAAAATGATGATGAAAAACGTTCCGATGACCACTGGCTCATCGCTGAAGTCGACATCACGCAGCGATTCGACCATCAGTGCGCCAACTAGAATCAACGCTGGTGCGGTGATTGCCGGCACTTGGGCAATGGTAATGATGAGCGGCGCGAAGAAGAGCGAAAGTAAGAAACAAAGTGCCGTGAAGACTGCTGAAAGTCCAGTACGACCGCCAACTTCAACACCAGTTAATGACTCAACAAATGATGTCACTGATGAAGTACCTAAAACGGCACCGATTGTAGTAGCAATCGCATCACCGAACATTGCCCGGCCCATGTTTTTCACATTGCCTTCTTCATCCACTAAACCAGCCCGTTTAGTGACTGCCAACAAAGTACCGGCAGTATCAAAGAAGTCAACAAATAAGAACGCAAATATAATCGGTATAAACTGCCAAGTGAATACTGTTGGTATTGCTTCAAATACTGCACCAAAGGTTCCATCCAATGACGGAATTGCGCCAAACACTGCGGTTGGCATTGGAACAATTCCTGCAACCATCCCGATAACTGTTGTCCCGACTAAACCAATAAAAATAGCTGCTGGAATCTTCTTTACCATTAAAACTAAGGTAATAACTAAACCGACAACAGTTAAAATAACTGCCGGGTCACCAAGATTACCAAATGTAACAAAAGTTGCTTCGCTGGCAACAATCAATCCTGAGTTTTTCAAACCAACAAAAGCAATAAAAAACCCAATTCCAACGGCAACTGCTGCTCGCAGCGACTGCGGAATTGCTTTAATAATCTTCTCACGAACACCACTTACTGATAAACAAATAAAGAGCACCCCGGAAATAAAAATTCCTGCTAATGCCTGTTGCCATGTATAACCCATAACAATAACAACACCATATGCAAAGAAGGCATTCATCCCCATGCCGGGCGCTAACGCTACCGGCAAGTTTGCCATAAATGCCATAATCAGCGTCCCAATCACCGCTGAAAGTGCAGTTGCAACAAAAACTGCATCCGAATCCATTCCAGTTGCCGACAAAATTGCCGGGTTAACAACCAAGATGTAAGCCATTGCCAAGAACGTTGTCGTTCCTGAGATAGCCTCAGTTCGAAGATTCGTTTTGTTCTCCTTCAAATGAAATAACTTTTCAAGCATATACCTAAAACCTCCATGTTTTCTTTCTTCAACTCCTATTTTTAAAAACAAAAAAAGAGTGATTGTTGATCACTCTCTACATTGCGAAAAAATAACAAAAAAGATGCTTCGTTATTCTTATCGTAGTCTGCTGATTTACGGTTAGCAGGTAGAGACATTTGGACCATATTTCCAAAAATATACGAGTCTTGAAGATAACTTAATACTACCAAAAATAGAACTTAAAAGCAATCTTTCTGAGGACAAAAAAATCCTTACGGTGCAATTTCAACACCGTAAGGGTTTTCAATTTAATTAAGTTGCATCAGTACCGTAATAATAAATATCTAAAATTTCTTGCGGTATACCACCGTTATCTCCATTATAAATAATAGTATACATTTTTAACGGGGCATACTCAACCATCTCATCAATAACCATATTTCTCCCCATCTTGTTCTCATCACCATCAATTGGATTTAGGATGCGTATATAATGTATCTTCTCATTGCTCTCTGAATCTAAAAATACAACACCTCTGATTTGCTGGTTTACCATTACAGTCTCATCTGGTCCAGCATATCCACAAGTCTTTTTATCAGCTTGAATATCTACAACATAACGATAATTAAGTTCAACTACTGCAAGTTTAGAAGCAAACCGTACACGTCCAGTTTCTGGATACATGTTAATTACTGTTCCAGAATATGAACAGCCTCCCTCATAATAAGTAGGTTGTACTATCTCTATATAATCACCATTAGCAACCGCGGTACCGTCATTTAATTTTAAGCCTGTTTCATTTACCCCGGTAGCAGTATTAGTATTTGTTTGCGTCTTATTATTATTGGTACTTTGCTGAGCTTCATCAGTTTGCTGAGTTCTACTACTAATAAATATATAAGTGCCAATCCCAATAGCACCAATGACTAAAACAACAGCAAGGATTATTAATGCTACTTTCGTATTATGTTTCATAACTACCTCTCCTATTATAAAATACACTTAATTTCACTATAACAAAATATCTGTTATTTGTATATAAAAAAGAGTGTAATTACACTCTTCTAAAATTTATTCCCTAAAACGATAAAAATAACATAAATATTCCAAAAACAACAACACTCATGATTGCCCCATAAATGATGCCGCCAAGTACCTCAATTGGTTCATGACCAAGCAACTCTTTGAGCTTTTTGTCGTAAGCGGGATTATCAAAAACGCCACCTTCGGCAATGCTGTCACCCAGCTCTTGAACATCAGCAATAATCCGATTTAACATCTTAGCTTGAATTCCGGCATGACGTCTGATTCCCAATGCATCATGAATAACTACCCCGGCTAAAACTGCTGCAATCGCAAACTCAACCGAATTAATACCGCAAATAATACCAACGCTGACTGCCAAACCAATCATTGCCGCCGTATGCGAACTCGGCATTCCCCCAGTAGTAAGCAAAGCTGTTAAGCTCCATTCCTTTGTTCGCCAACGATGAACAAAAAATTTAAAAAACTGAGCAGTCACATTACACGATATAGTCGTAATAATAATAAAAATCCCCGGCCACTCACTGACTAATTTTTCATAAGCCATTCTGTAGTCTCCTTTAATATATATCCTTGTTTTTGCATTATACCACAATATAAGCGCCAGCACTACCTTGACTAGCTAACGTTTTTGTTATTTATTCGCAGGTTCGGCAACAAACTCAACCTCAAAACCATCAGGGTCTTTAACAAACAACAACTGACTACCATTGCCAACTGTCATCGGCTCATGCTCAATCTTTACTCCACATGCTTCCAGATGCGCTAGAACCGTCGCCATTGACTCAACATAAATACCCATTGAAACACCACTTGCTTTTACAGGTTCAGCATCACTTGAAGCAACCAATTCCAACTCAAAACCATTCTCACCAACAAGAAACAAAATCTCGGTTGTTGGCCCAGCGTTAAAGCGACGCAATTCCTTTAGTCCCAAAACTTCAGTATAAAACTTTTCTGATGCCGCTAAATCGCCTACATGTAATGTCATAAAATTAATATTCATAAATAAATCCCGTCCTTCTATAAATCTTTCTGTACTTGCTCAATCAACTCGTCAAGCAAACCATATATCCAATCGCCAACTTCACTAAATGCAAAACCTATTTCTTTGGCTAAATTTGCTGGTAGTGAGTATGATGGCGTGCCGTTATACGGCGCACCATCACCAGCTTCATCCAAGACCACAGCTTTACCGCACTTCTGCTCAACATAACTGATAATCTCACCAAGCGTAATCGTACCAAAGCTCGCGCCATTTATCGGACCGACAAAATCCGCAGTCGCTAAAAATGATAAAAATTGACCTGCCTCATCAGCACTTACAAAAGCAAACTGAACATCAAGGCTATCAACAAACATTGCTTGCTGCTTGATAACATGCTCAACATAAAAATACAAGCGCTTCGTGTAGTCATCATTGCCGATGACATACGGATAGCGCACCGCGACACTTCGCGTCGCTGCATACTTCTGAAACAGCGCCGCCTCGGCCTGCCGCTTCACCTCATCATAAGTAAACGTATCCCGCTCACACCAAATCAAATCATGACTAAGCGGATCATAATCCGCCTCCGTAGTCTCCAAATGCAGATCGCGATATACCGACATCGTCGAAGTAATCACATAACGCGCTGGCTGAATAGCATCAAGCAAATTACGCACATCATTCGAACTATACGCCAAATTATCAACAATTACATCGAAATACTTTTCACCCAAAACCTGAGCAAGTTGTTGCCGATTATTGCGGTCAATAACCAGCCGATTAACTGCGGTTCCAAACGAATCCGCAGTTAATCCCCGTGTCGCAATCGTAACGTCATGTCCGGCTGCAAGCAAATAGTTCACTGCATGGACCCCGAAAAAACGGGTACCGCCAAAAAATAAAACTTTCATGATTCTCCACCTAACTTTGCTGCCACTCTGTCTTCAAAATAGCATATTGATAACTATCAAACCAAATCGGCTTACCGGCCGAATCTTTTTTAAAATAAGCCTCTGCCAGCATATGCCCTTCGCGCCGCATATTCAGCCGTTCAAGCAAATGCCACGATGCCTTATTCTTCACATCACAAGCCGCCGTCACCCGGCGCGCCTGCCAATGCTCGAAAGCATACTCAATAATAAGCCTTACCGCTTCAGTTGCATATCCATACCCATAGTATTGTGGATTAAAAACGTAACCAACTTCCCAAGTATCAAACATCTGTTTGGCAAAATAAAGATTACCAATTAATTGGTCATTCTCACATAAACAAACCGCCCAAAAGTTTTCATCACTAGCACGTCGGCTCGCTTCTTTACTGGCTTCTGCCTCAGTAAAGACTTTATAAGGTTCAAATTGAACAACCCGCTCATCTGATAAATACGCATACAGTGCCGGTCCATCTGTTTCAGTAAACCGCCGCAAATATACGCGCTCACCAATTATCTTCATAGCACTTCTCCCCTTTCAATAATTCATAATAACAAATTATTCATTGCTATACTGTTGAATAATAATCTACTCCTATATTACCATACTCACAAAATATTAAAAAGCAGTGCCGGGTCATTTTCCGGCACTGCCAATATTATTTTTGCTCTCGCTTCATCATCTCAATATATCCGAGTTTATAAAAATCATACCATTCCGCTACCTCTTCGCTTGGTGCTACATCCAGCCAAAGCAAGATTTCGCGGGTAAACTCCAAGTATGCCGAACCATTTGCGGTTACAATGTTACCATCAATAACCGCCTGTTCATGAACATAGTTTTCAGCATTGGTATACGCTTCACCGGCAGCAGCTTGTAAATCCTCCAGTTCATTACTGGTATGCTTTACTTCGTTCAGCATGCCAATCATCCCTAAGAACACACTGCCATCACAAATACCACCAATCAGGATATCACGTTTAGCAGCATCTTCAACCAGCTGCTTGACAACCATGCTTTCCGGCTTACGCCAATTATCACCGCCAATTAATATCAAGGCCGCATAGTCATCCGGTACATCCTCAACACTATAATCCGGTAATACGGTAAAGCCACCAATTGATCGTATCGGATCATGAGTCAGCGAAACAGTTTTGATAAAATACTTTTGCGTACCATCATCAGCTTTGGAATCAATAGCCGCCGCAAGCATTGCTGCTTCCCAGTCAGCATATTCATCAGTTATTACCAGTAATACTTCATTAACCATTACGCCACTCCTAATCATAAATAGATACTTTAATTATACACTATAAATACCGTTGCCAAGCGACAAATTATAATTGAATTATACCACTGTTTTGCATATCCACGGTTACTTTTACTTCATCAAAATGGATTTCATACAAATTCAGATTTGGTCCAGCCATTGCAATTGTTTGCGCATAATGAGGAATCTTGCTGACGAAGCCTGCCTCAACATCATAAACTGACTTATCGCTCAATACCACTTTAGCACCTTGCGCCCGCGCATGTGCAGTACCTTGATTTGGTATCGTTGTAAATGCCACAACATTATTTTGTTCAAGTTCAGCCACTTTCGGATTTTTATTAAAACTTGTAAAGTAAACAATTTTTGCTTCCGGGTCATAATAAAAATTAACCACCCGTACATTCGCTTTTCCATCTACACTCGTTGCCAAAGCAATCATTTCATCAGTTGCCATAATTTTTTCAAATTCAATTTTAAGATCCATTTTTTTCGTCCTCCTAAGACTAATTATTTTTTACTCTTTTAGTATACCAAGATAACCTTGACAGCTGTCTGTCAAGGTTATAAAATTAATTTACAAAAAATAAAGGATTTGATGATATGAAGATAGATCGGCTTATTTCAATAGTTATGGTTTTGCTTGAGCATGAGCAAATCAGCGCCCCAAAACTGGCTGAAATGTTTGAAGTCAGTCCGCGAACTATTTACCGTGATTTAGAGACGATTAATCAAGCCGGAATTCCGATTGTCAGCATACCCGGCGCTCATGGCGGAGTCAGTATTTTAGACACTTATAAAGTGGAAAAGAAAATTTTTACCACTAATGATATGAGCACTCTGCTTACCGGGCTAGGCGGTCTTTCCTCAACGCTGCCTAAAAAAGAATTTGCCAATACCTTAGAAAAAGTAAAGAGCATGATTCCAAAAGAACAAATGACTGATATTGAATTGCGTTCAAATCAAATCGCTATTGATCTGACCCGTTGGCGCGGCAACAAAAGCATCCTGCCAAACATTGAAAAAATCAAATTGGCGCTTAACGAAAACCGTTGTCTGCGTTTTGCTTATTCTAATATCAATGGTGAACCAAGCATTCGTACCGTTGAGCCCTATCAACTGGTTCTCAAGGAAGCAAGTTGGTACTTGCAAGCCTATTGTCTGGAAAAAAACGATTTTCGCATCTTTAAGCTCTCACGCTTTAGTAACCTTGAAGTCCTTGCCGATACCTTTATTCCGCGAGCATTCACACCCAAACCAATGGATGGCAGCGACTGGATTACTCGTCACATGCTTACTATCAAACTACGCATCCATAAAAGTCTGCGCGAAAAAATTATTGACCGCGTTGGCGAAGAAAACATCTATCCGGATAAAGATGCAAGCGACTACTTGCTGGTTGATTTTCCGTTTGTAGAAGATAATTTCGGTTACAGCCTCCTACTTGGCTTTGGCACTGACTGTGAAGTACTGGAACCGGCACATATTCGTCTTGAGCTGCAAAATCGGATTCAGCAGATGCTTGATATTTATCAATAAATTGGAACAAGCTGCGAGCTAAACTCGCAGCTTGTTCTTCTTTTTTTAACACCCACAATATCATTTAATATTAATTTTTTAATATAATTTAAATATGAATACAATTGCATTTTATATTTTTAGTTAGTTACCTTATATTAAGCTCGCAATTATTCAAATTTATAATATGAGGTGATCTGACATGAAGAAAATGCTTGCTATTGTTTTAACATTTTCGCTTAGCTATCTATTTGTCACCAATCTATTGATACCGCTTCAAGCAGCGGCTCAGAGCGATAATTACGCAGCACAAATGTATAGCCCTGAAGGTGCTGCTGTGCAAGACCGCGGCAGCTGTAAAGACTTAGAGCGGGCGCGACTGCGGCCAAAAGGATTTTGCAATGGTTCGTGGAAACCGCCGCATCGCAGAATGACCGCGTGGGAACGGAATTGTTTGAAAAATTTAGGCTACTCTGCTTTGGCTACAATGATAACTATGACTTGGGCAAGTGCAGTGCAAAATTTTGGTTTTGGGATTTTAGCTTGTTATGTCTAAAAAATTCATTCCCCTCTTTACCAAAACCATTTTAAAAAACTTACCATTCCCGGTCATTCTACTCATCATCAATTATTTTGATGGTGCAACAAATATGCTCATGCTGGCAATACTTTTCCTGGCATGGTTGCTTCTCTTTAGCATTATTGAAACCATCATTACTATTAGAAAAAAGATCTGAGCTAAAGCTCAGACCTTTTTGTTCTTTGTAATTACATAGTCTTTAAATTAGTTGTTAATACTTTATAGTGTTCCACCCACACCTTTAAACTTTTCAACAAAAGCTGATATCTTTTGAAAGACACTTTGCTTTTTTGTCAAATATTTAGGATTAAGCGGGCTCATTTTAGGAAGCAGTTCATTTATTTCTGTCCCGGTTTCACTTGCATATTCCCTTTTCAATGATGAGAGAATATATCGTTTTGCAGCATCTACATTCAGTTCCTCTTCATAAATTAATTCCTCCGCTTCTCTTTTCTGCTGTATTTGCGCAAATTCGAAAAAGGAATCAATAATATTTGCTTTGTCTTGAATGCTATCTAAATCAGTTTGGTTAATAAAATCTACTACCAAACCCTCTTTTGCACGGTTGCCAATACTAGAACGAATTATCCGACGTATTTCTTCAACCAAAACTTCTTTATCTTTCACTTTCTTATTTTTCTCAAAAATAAGTTCCAAAATATAATCTAAGTTTATTTCTTGTGATTTTAATAAATCTACCTCAAAGACAACATCATCCCAATCAATTGAAGTGTTTTCTTTTTCCTTTCCAGCTTTTTCCCGACGAAGCCAATCCCGTATATCATTATAAGTAGAACGATAATCTTGAATCATTCGCTCTTCAGGAACACGAATACCTTCCATAGCTTCTATATCTTCATCACTCAAAAAATGAGATGTTTTAAATTCTTCTAAAGCTTCTGGATTGTGTATATCAACTGATTGCAGTGCTTTCAGGTTAGTAAACTCGTCATAATTTTGCAATATATTCTCAATTCTTAAGTACTCACTAAACAGTTTGACAAATGCTTTTTTATCTTTTTCGGTGACAATATCATCAACATTAGGAAAGCGTAAATTTAACTCATTCACTACATCTACATATCCACGGCGTGCCTCACCAGTAGAAATATCAGTAAAACCATCCAGATACTCCTTGTAACTTTTTTCCAGTACTACATTTTTTGTGTTTGTATCACCAAAAAGAACGATTGCATCTATTGTTGCTTGCTCTAAGTTTCTGAAAGTAACAATATTACCAAATGTTTTGGTAGAATTGTAAATACGATTCGTTCTGGAAAACGCTTGTATTAAACCATGATATCGAAGGTTTTTATCAACAAACAATGTATTCAGCATAGGAGCATCAAATCCAGTTAAAAACATCCCGACAACAATTAAAAGATCAATCTCTTGTTTTTTAACTCTATTCGTAAGATCACGATAATAATTTTGGAATTCCTTACTATCAACACCAAAGCCAGTTGAAAACATTTCATTATAATCATTTATCGCTTTAGTTAAAAACTCTTTTGCGCTACTATCCATTGCGCTTGGTTCAAAAGTTTCATCCAGAATTTCCCCAATGGCACTTTGTTCTTCGTTGGCTGCGAAAGAAAAGATGGTGGCAATTCTTATAGGTTTTTCGCTGTTCTTTTGAAAATCATTTAATGCTTCATAATATAACTTTGCTGCATCAACGCTACTTACAGCAAACATAGCATTAAAGCCTTTAGCGCCAGTATGAGAACGATGGGTTTTTATTCTAAAATTATTAAGAATATACTGTGATACTTCTTTTATTCTTTCAGGATGTAATAGAGCTTCCTTAGTTTCTGCTGCCGATAGTTTTCCCATGTCTTGTTCCATCTCTAAAGACTTAAACTGTGGACGAACATCATTATAATCAACTTTAAACTTAAGCACCTTTTCATCTCTAATTGCATCCGTAATTATATAAGAATGTAGCTCTCGTCCAAATACTGTGGCGGTGGTTTCAGCTCCCAACGCATTTTCAGGAAATATCGGTGTACCTGTAAACCCAAATTGATAATACTTCTTGAACTTCTTATTGATATTTTTTTGTGCTTTACCAAACTGCGAACGATGAGCCTCATCAAAAATAAAAACGACCTGTTTATCATAAATCGGTAAATCCATTTCACTTTTAATAAGATTATTTAACTTTTGAATAGTGGTTACAATGATTTTATTATCATCTTTAGCAATGTTACGTTTAAGTCCGGCCGTATTTTCTGAGCCATTAACACTATCTGGTGAAAATCGTTGATACTCCTTCATCGTCTGATAATCTAAGTCTTTTCTATCTACTACAAAAAATACCTTATCTATAAAATCAAGTTCGGTCGCCAATTGAGCAGCCTTAAAACTAGTCAGCGTTTTTCCTGAACCAGTCGTATGCCAAATATATCCACCGCCTTCTGTAGTTCCCCATTTCTTTGTCTCATATGAGCTTTTTATCTTCCACAAAATTCTTTCTGTTGCAGCTATTTGATATGGACGCATAATTAACAGATTATCACTTGAGTCAAAAACCGAATAATGTAGCAGAACTTGTAGAAGTGCATTTTTTTGAAAAAACGTTGCGGTAAAATCTTTTAAATCTCTAATTCGTGTATTGTCTGCTTTCGCCCAGTTCATTGTAAAATCAAAACTGCTTTTATCACGCTTGGTGGTATTAGCAAAATAACGACTATCTGTCCCATTAGAGATTACAAAGATTTGTAAATACTTAAATAAAGAGTTCTCTGAATTATAGCTCTCCTTACTATATCTATTAATCTGATTAAAGGCTTCTTGAATTGCAACCCCGCGTTTTTTTAGTTCTACCTGAATTAATGGCAACCCATTTACCAAGATGGTAACATCGTATCGGTTAGCCTGAGAGCCTATTTGTTCAAACTGAGAAATTACCTGCGTCTTGTTTTTTGATATATTTGCTTTATCCACTAAATAAATGTTCTGAATATGTCCATCATCAAAAACAAAGTCATAAATATAATCGTTATGAATTTTACGTGTTCTATCAATACGGTTATCACTCGGTTTGTCTAAGTACTCTTCACAGAACCTAGTCCATTCTGCGTTGCTGAATTGTACATCATTCAGTATTTGAAGCTGTACCCTAACATTGTCAAGCATTGCTTCAGGTGTTTTTAGTTTCGGCAAATACTCATAGCCTTGATTAATTAGGTCTTGTATAAGCTCACTCTCGAGAGATGCCTCTGTTTGATAGGCTGCTGCTTCACCCAAAACTAAACATTTTGTGTATTTATCTAAAACTATAAAATTATTTGATTCTGCAATAGATTTATAATTTGTCATAAGTCTTCCTCCTGAACCAACACATTATAAGTAATTAGTTGAATTTATGGTTCTTTTTTAATTCTTCTAGCAAAAACTTCAGGACGCGTTTATCTGCCTCTGATAGTTCGGCAATTTCATCAGCTGAATGCTTTGAATGACTTGAAATATTGATAATCCTACTTTCATATGGATTAACTCTGCCGTTTTCCACTTTAGGTAAAAGTTCACCCCAATTTTTGTATCCTAAAAATGTTGATGTCTTTTCCAAAATGTTTCTAAGAAAATTGAAATGGTATTTCTTCAATTGTCCAGTTTCAATCGCTTTTTCAATCTCGGATTTTAAGGAAAGATGATAAGAAAAAGGAGAATCATTACCTTGATGTATTAATTCATATTCATTATTTTCATCTTTTTTCAAAAAGTAATTTTTATTTTTTTCATATTTAAACTCATTATAAAGAACATTGTAAAAGAGAGGATTATGTGTTGTAATAATGAACCTTAGTTTAGACTCGCTAGACTTAACTAATTGCGCTAGGTTTACAGCTACTTCAATTAAGTGGTTTTCATCTAACGAACTTACAGGATCATCAATAAACACATATTCTAGAATATCAAACTGAGTTGTCTCTCTATCATCTTTTTCAGGGATATTTAGTACATTAACTATCTCCTCAAGTAATGAAAAAAATATACTCCAAACAAAACAACTTTCTTCACCTTTAGAAATTTTAATACCATCTGGATCTTCATCATTACCACGTTCATAGGAGAAAGTTACTTCCGAAAAGGCACTTATTGATATATCTTTTCCTGCCTCATCTTTAGTCGTGTACTCGGGATTAAAATGAGGAGTTAATTTTTCATCAGTATAATTTTGGAAATGATTGATAACATTTAATTCCTGTCCTTGCTCATTAAATATCCACCCAGTAAAAGCATTCGGGTGTATCTTTAATTTTGGGGCAACATCATTTTCAAATCATTATCCCAATAAAACAAATCCTCTGTGAAGGCACTATAATAAATAATCTTTTTACTGGCAAAATCTGCTTCTTCCATCTCAATCCCACTTTTCGGGTCAATTAAAAATTTAAACTCTCTTGAAAGTCTTGTTTTCCCTGTACCGTTAAAAGCGTAAATTAATTGTACTTTTTTGTCATTGTTTTGCAACTGTTTTGCAATTTCATTTAAACTTTTTCCCATACTACACCTCTAACTCAGCTTTTGGAAAAGTCAAAAGCTTATCACGATAATATTCATATTGTTTTTGTCGTGCTTTTATTTCGGCAGGTAAACCACTTGAAATATCATTACAAAGTATGTCAAAACGATCAAGAATCTCAACAATACGTCGTTGCTTGGGGAGTGATGGTAGAGGTATATAAATCCCCATTATTAGTGAAGAATTTAAATCTCCTCTTGCACCTTGCTTTCTTGAGAGTAATTCCTCATATTGGCTACAAACACAATAGAATACATATTTGTAAAGCGCTTTAGTTTCATCTATTTCCATATTATAACAATGCTGGTTAGTTGTTGTTGGAATTTTATTTATAGCACATCTACCGGCTGTAGCACCTGAAATGGCAACAATTACACAATTGGTTGGTATCCATTTTGCTGAAGTTTTCCTTACTGCTTCTTCAGTAATAAAACTACCAATTTTATAAATCTCATTAAACTTAACTTCTTGTGTTCTTAACCACGGCACTGATCCATTAGTATAAAATTCGCTATTTCCTTTATTAGGCGTAGCACCCGAGCAACTTTTCTTAACTACTGCTTTAAGCTGCACCATTGGCACCCCATCACCAAAAGTAAGCAAGCTTTCTCTATAATACTCATACTGTTTTTTCCTTGCTCTAAGCTCTGCTGTAAGCTCTGCTGTAAGCTCTGTGAAATTGTCCAAAATACGGACAATTTCTTCTTGTACTGGCAATGGCGGGAGAGGGATTCGAAAATACGAGTATTTGGCTATCCATTGCCGTGAATGGTCAACAGGTTGATACTGAATGTTCTTCATGCAATGATATATATACCTAAGCAATGCATTTTTATCTTCTAAAAGCTTTACTCTTAACATTTTCATCGCAGAAGATTTAATTTTAAAACTAAAGTCCACCCAATGAAAAGATGTAGTAAAGTCATCAAAAATAATAGTAGGGTTTTCTTTTGTTGATATATATATTCCTCCTGTTTCATTTGTGTATCCTAACACAAATGTCTGTCCAGCAGTTAAAACAGGAGTTTCAAAACTATCATCATAATTAGTAGTTTCGACAATGTATTTTGTGGGTTGTTCATAATCTAAAATGCTATTAAGCTCTACATACTCCACCCCATTAGGGCAAAGCTCATCTATCAGTTGCTCTAACTTACTCATCTATTCCACCTCGATTTCTGCAATAATTTTATCTATTTCAGTACGAAGTTCATCTATTTTGGATACTGTTGTTTTTATTTCTGCATTCAAAACCTTTATATCTATGACCTCTCTCGTATCTTTTACATCAACATAAGTGCTTACCGACAGATTATAATTTTCAGCTGCAATTCCATCATTTTCTACAGACTTTGAAATATAGTCCATATCTTCTTTATTTGAAAATATTTCGATGATTTCTTCAATATGTTCTTCGGTTAAAATATTATTGTTCGTTGCCTTTTTATAAAACCTCTCACCACTCGCATCTATAAATTGAGTTTTTGTCACACTCTTATGTTTTGAGAGGACCATAATATTCACTGCTATTGAAGTACCATAAAAGAGATTAGGGGCTAATGAAATTATAGTTTCAACATAGTTATTATCAATCAGATATTTTCTTATCTTTTGTTCTGCTCCCCCGCGATAGAATATACCAGGAAAACAAACGATAGCTGCTCGCCCTTTGCCAGAGAGATAACTGAGTGCGTGCAATACAAAAGCAAAATCTGCTTTAGACTTTGGTGCAAGTACACCTGCTGGAGCAAACCGTTCATCATTAATAAGTGTTGGATCATCACTGCCAATCCAATTAATCGAATATGGTGGATTAGATACAATCGCATCAAAAGGTTCTTCGTCACCAAAACGCGGGTCTAGCAACGTATTTCCTAGCGCAATATTAAATTTATCATAGTTTACATTATGTAAAAACATATTCATACGAGCAAGATTATAGGTTGTATGATTGATTTCCTGCCCATAAAAACCATCTTCAATAATATGTTCGTCAAATTGTTTTTTTGCTTGTAACAGTAGTGATCCTGAACCAGCAGCAGGATCATATATTTTATTAATCGTTTCTTGATTATGTATTGCTAATTTTGCAATTAATTTAGAAACACTTTGCGGTGTAAAAAATTCTCCACCTGATTTCCCAGCATTAGCAGCATAGTTAGAAATTAAATATTCATACGCATCACCAAAAAGGTCTATTTGATTGTCTTCAAAGTCGCCAAAATCAAGACCTTCAACACCTTTAATAACTGCGGCTAGTCGACTATTTTTATCATTTACAGTATTTCCCAATCTATTACTTGTTGTGTCAAAATCAGCAAATAATCCCTTGATATCAGGTTCTGATGGATACCCGTTTGCAGAACTTTCAATAGCAGAAAAGATTGTGGCTAAATCTGTGTTCAAACTTTCATTTGTATTCGCCTTTTTAGCAATATTAACAAACAGTTCACTTGGATAAATAAAGTATCCTTTGGTTTTTATCGAATCTTCTTTGATTTCTTTAGTTATAATAGCATCGTCCAGTTCTGCATAATTGATGCTGTCATCCCCACCTTCAATATAATTAGCAAAATTTTCACTAATAAAACGATAAAAAAGTGTTCCTAAAACATATTGTTTAAAATCCCATCCATCTACCGAACCGCGGACATCATTAGCTATTTTCCAAATTTGTGCCTGTAATTTTTCTCTTTGTGCTGCGCTTGACATTTCAATTCCTCCACTTTAGTATAAGCTCTTTTCCTTTTACCTACATTATAGTTTATCCATTTAATTATACCATATTATCTATACTTTATTTATTTAAATTTATAATTATAAAAACCAAAAAAGTCTGAGTTTTTAACTCAGACTTTTTATTATCTCTTCTCCAAAACTGTCACATTCTCAACATGTTTTGAGATGAATTCATAGCTGTCAAAGGACAATTTCCATTTTCCTTTTTTACTGAATTCTCTTTGAGGGAACATATCTACTGTGGACTTTCGTATGTGGGAAGATATCAGTTCCTTTATCCGATTTGAAAAAATGCCTCCGACAAGTTGGAATCATGTTTGTCCCGAAAAACTTGTCTACTCAGTTTTTATTCCAGCAAAGAATGTATTACTTTAACAATGGTCAATCCGTAATCAACAAAGAAGCTTTTTTGTTCTTCCGAATAGGTTTTTCTTTCCGATATTGCATCATCTGTGGCATGCCTAAAACAATGCATTTTCTTTCTATAGCTTGTTACTACATCGTTAGAAATATAATCAAAACAAATCGTAGAATAATCAAGTGTAAGAAACTTACCGTTCTTCTTTAATAAACTTTCTATTAAATTTGCTATCTCTGCAAGTTTTTCATCTGTACTCATATTATTGAATGATGCTTGTCGGTTTGATATCTCAATAAACTTTTGATTGATTGAATCATCTATATCAACATAGGTTGATTTCTGTTCAAATGTCAACCTTGCAACAAATGTTCTTCTGACAGCATATCGAACAGTCCCATTATCATCATCTCCCTCTGCAATAATTCTGTTCCTAATTTCTCCATAAGTAAAGTCACTAGGTGCAACAGGTGGTCGTGCCAATAATCTAGGAAATTTTTTTATCACATATCCTACTTTGTATAAATAATACGATATGAGATAAAACCAACATTTATTTTCACTACCAGAAAAATCTACATCTGGCTGGCATAGTTCCCTAAACTTTGTTATCGCTTCCTCTGCATCATACACCTCAAATTCATAATCCTCTACTTCCGTATAACCACTAAATATATTGTAAACATTATTAACGTTCTCGATCGAATCGTAAAAACGATAATGATATTCATCCTTTTGTATATTTTGGAAGTAAAAATCTTTTAAATCCATACTGTCACTCCAATTCTTTTGATCAATTTCGTAATGCATCTTCAGATAATCATCACTACAAATTCTAATTTATAAAGTTACTCGAGCTCATTACCGCACTTTATTTCATCACCATCTGGTAAAGTCCAAAGCTCGATGATACAAGCATTATCCTTAAACAAGATATTGTATTGCTAAAGCAATTAGTGATAAACACCGATTAAAAAGATAATCGTAGTAGCGGATATCGGTGATATCAATCTTATTAGTTTCATGATGACGAATGCGGTATTTATTTCCTATATCTGTCAAGGTCTTAAATTCAGCATTAAATAGATCTACAAACTTATCATTCCCGTTTGCCATATCATTCACTATTTTTTCTGATGAATGTTTCTTATCTAATGTTGTATAGTAAGTTTTTAAGCGTTCTAATGCATCCCATATCTTTTCAACTGAATCTTGCCGAGCTGCCGGGTTTGGTGTTTTATATAATGCAACGGCATCTTTCAACAACTCTCTTGAGCCTTGCTCATGTACCGATGTAAAAGATTTTTCTATTTCCGCTGTAAGTGGACTGTTCTCAACAATTCTTTCAATAATCTTTTCGTCCGTAAGTTCATATAACAACCCAGACTCAGAGAATATTTCATTTATTGCCTCTTGGAAATTTGCAAATACATCTGAAGAATCATGGCAATCTATCGTTTGGTAGTTTCGGTATCTCTCATTATTCCATCGTTCTGAGATATCCTTAATATTTTGTGCAAAGAACTCAATAAGGTCTAAAAGCGAATATTGATCGTATTCATCTCCATATTGCGGTGTGCTAATTCTGTTATACTCATCACGAAAGAGAGATGGTATTCTTATCTTTATTCTTGTTGTGAATCCGTTTTCATCAAATGCAATATAGTCGCTATCAGTAAAGTCGTGATGACAATTTAGAGCAAAAATATGTGTTAAATTCTTTTGATATCTTTTGCAGCAATCTAAGAGCAATGAATACATATCTCTGTTAATAGAATATGTCTTTTCCTGCGGTGCTCTTATACCATGTCTTTCAGAGTATAATCTCATAAGCCATCTCCTCATAAATTTGTTTTATATATTAAGCCACTAAAATGACCATCATTAATTTAGAATCTGTTTTCGTGGGTTAATTTCATCACTGAACAAGTTCCAATATCGAAAAACTACACTAAAAGTTCTTATTTACCAATAATACTTTTCTTCTTTTAAGAACTTATCTTTTTCTTCATCAGCCTTATGATGCTCTCTTTTTCCCAATAGTTCGTCCTCAACTGAAATTGTAGGATCAATCCAATCGGCCTTTCTTGACATCCACTCAATGGTTTCTTGATCAGCCTTATCACTTTCTTTCAAAATATCTACAAACTTTCTGATTTCATTAGCAAGCTTATAGTCTGAAAGTATATTCAGAAACTCTCTTGTTTTCTTTTTTTCTTGGTCTATATGCTCTTGAAGAATCCTTGCCTTTTGTTTTTCTTCTTCTCGTATACGTTGTGCTTCTTCCCACTGTTCTCTACGATTACGAATCTCAAAATAACACTGATAAAATAGCAACATTATTTCTGGAATCATATCTTCCAATTTGTTTGATTTTGTATCTTTGAGATATTTACCATTTGGCATCTTAATCCTAAAAATACCATTTGGGATGTAATCATATTTTCGAATATTTGGTTTTGAAGCATAGCTCTGCCTTTTAATTTCATCATTATATTTTACTAACTGCTGTGCCTCTCCTTTTGTTAACTCATGATTTATTTTATCTGTACTCTCAATTATTTCAAAAGAAACAATATCTTTACCAAATCGAATACATAAATCATCGGTAACAATTTCTCCAATCTGTTCAAACACAGAAAATATGGTATCTAATATTCTATACAATCGTGGTAATTGCTCACTTGAAATTTCTTTAAGAAACTTAGGTTGTTCCAAAGTATTGCGCTCATACCTAGAATCATAATAGTTTCGTTCAGCTGCTTTCACGCGTTTATTCCAATTAACAACACTTTCTTTGTAAGAAGAAACTTTCTTGTGTAGCCTCTTATTCTCTTTTAGTTCAAATGTAGACAACACAAAAATAATGGTTTCAATCTTTTCGCTCTCTAAATAATCTAGTGAACTCCGCACCCAATCTACATCAAATAAAAATTTGGCTGTGCTTTCTTCAATGCTTGGTACTGTATCGGTTTCTTTAATATCTTCATGAATGGGCAAGATGTCTCCTGAAGTTGCTTTTTCTTTTTTTATTTTTATAGCCTGTTTCTCAACTTCAATTTCTTTTACACTAGAATCTGGTAGGGCAATAATTAGTTCTTGAATATCTATCCCATTCTTCTTGTTATACCAATACTTCCCATTGGGAAGAGGAATACCATGCTCTTTACATTTCTTTAATAATGCGGGATAGTTTAATCCATATTTGTTTGCTACTTGCCTTGCACTGATTTCCCATATCTCTTGATACAATTGATCCCTAGAAAATTTCATCATCATTTTTTATCACCCGCTTTTTATCTAATGAATATTTCACAGTAGCATCTTTGTATTTTCCTAGCGAAAACGCATACTCAAAAAGTTCTAATTCTCTGGTACCTCGTTTTCGCTTAATATAAAAAGCAGTTCTTGTTTAAGGTTAGAAAATTCTTCTACGATTTTATCTAACCCTTTCTCAATATTTTGAACATGGATTTCGGAAATTGTTCCATGATTATATGCGATTAATCTCTCTGCAACGATATGATAAGACCAACTCTCACTGAACCTGCGATCCTTTTCTTCGTTATGAATAGCAAGACCTATTGGCAGTAAGTTATTTCTCATACCAATTCCGACCGCATTTGGTGAAATACCCAGATAGTCACCAGCAATTTTTAACGTAACTTTTTTGCAATTTCTTATTTCTTCATCTGTATATTTTCCCATAATAACCGCCTCCTTTACTCGTTACCCGTCTTTATTTCATTGCCATCAGGCAATATAAAAGCCTGCTCAAACTTGACACCTAGCACATCAGCAATGGCTTTCAACTCATCTAAGGTTACCGTTTCGCGTTTCAATTTCTTATTGAAATTCTGAGGAGTCTGGCCAATACGTCTAGCAAGTTCGGAAACACTTATATTCATTTGCTCACACAGTTCTTTAATCATTTCTGCCGTAGTCATACAGCACCTCCAAGTTTACGCTAAGAATATTATAAACCATTTGGTTGATAAACACAATAGTTATTAAAATATTATTATAATCAGCAAGCAAAACAAAACCCACAACTCTACTTCAGAGTCATGGGCTATTTACTTCTGATTTTCATATTTCAATTTCAATACCAGATTTAAAGGATATGACGAAGTGTTCTTCATAGACTGTAACGCTCTGGATTATCTTCCTTACAAGCTTATCATCGTATTCTAAGGTACGGAATTTGTTCTTGCGGATAAATTCAATCAGCTCATTGATTCGCTCGTTCTCGCCACTGAGGGAGGCATCTTCTACTAAAAGGAGCTGTCGCTTGTCTCTCAGCTCATCAATCTCATCTGCTAGATGTTCATAATCTTGACCCTTATTAGCCAGCTTGATGAGTTCTTTTTGCTTTTCCTCCAGTAAGTTGTTAATCTCTGAAATTTGGTATTCTGTCGTTTCACCAATCACCGCATGAATATTTTCTTCCAGTGTCTTTATCATATTGTTGCCACCTGCAAGCAGTTTATTAATTGCAGTCATTACAGCATCATAGAGTTCATCTTCTTTTACGGTTCGGTTCTTACATACCTCAGGACCCTGCTCGATTCTAGTCACACATCGCCAGACAAATTCTTTTCTGCCATGAATATTCCAATAGGTTCTCCTATAAATATCGCCACAATCTCCACAGAAGGTGATGGCACTTAAAGCGTACTTGCTACTATAAATTCGTTTGTTCTTGCCTGCTCCCGTGTAGATATTGCTTCTTCGATGAATTTCCTCCTGAACTTGCAAGTATAATTCTTTGGGAATAATCGATTCATGGCTATTTTCAACATAATATTGGGGAACATGCCCTTCATTTTTCACTCGTTTCTTGGTCAGAAAATCTACTGTGACAGTCTTTTGCAGAAGGGCATCTCCGATGTATTTTTCGTTTTGAAGTATCTTCTTAACTGATTCTGGTCGCCATCTTGGTTTTCCCGCTGCTGTTAAAATACCATCCTTTTCAAGGGCTCGACCAATGCCCACTAGACTCTGACCTTCAAGGTATTCTCGGTAGATGCGTTTGATAATCTCAGCTTCTTCGGGAACAATGATTAAATTTCCATCTTCATCTTTGGTGTAGCCCATAAATCGCTTATGGTTGACCTGCACCTTTCCTTGTTGGTATCGGTACTGTAGCCCAAGCTTAACGTTTTGTGAAAGGCTCTGGCTTTCCTGTTGTGCCAAAGATGCCATAATAGTCAGCAAAACCTCACCTTTGGCATCCATGGTGTTGATGTTCTCTTTTTCAAAATAAACGGATATGTTCTTATCCTTGAGCTGTCTAATATATTGAAGGCAGTCTAGGGTGTTACGTGCAAATCGGCTGATGGATTTAGTAATAACCATGTCGATGTTACCATCCATACACTCTGCAATCATACGATTAAATTCGTCACGCTTTTTAGTGTTTGTACCGGAGATACCATCATCTGCAAAGATGCCAGCAAACTCCCATTCATTATTTTTCTTTATAAACTCTGTATAGTGTGCGACCTGAACCTCATAGCTAGAATTTTGTTCTTCTGTTTCTGTAGAAACACGGCAATAGGCAGCAACACGAAGTTTCTTTATCTTTTCTTTTGCGGCTGTACTTCCTACTCTTTTACGAGCAGGAATAACCATTATATTTTTCTCTGTCACTTTATTCCTCGCTTTCTATCAGACTGTATAAGTATTCTGCTCGTTCAAAAGGATCAACTGGCATCTTATTATCTGCCTTTCTCATTTTAAATCGTTCTTTGGGAGGGGGAGAGGTGAAAGCGGCAAGCTCTACCACTCGTCCTAAATCCTTTGCACGTTTATCTCTAACTTCTTCAGCTTTATCAAATATCTCTTTATCAATGATTGCTGGATACGTATCATTTCCAAGGTAGTTGACGTTTTTCAAAATGCGTCCCATCACAGAGTGTGTCTTATCAATACCTGCCTGTTCGCCAGCCACTGTAAGGGATAGTCCTGATATGTATTTCTCAAAGAATACCTTTACTTGACCTGCTGCCTTTTCATCGACAGTAACCTCTCCATCTTGAATTTTGTATCCATATGGAATATATGCCATTTATCTCACCACCTTTTCTTTCAGGGAAAGACCGCATTTCAAATTGAATGTCAGCTCATCCCTGGAATTAACAATGATGTTCTCTACAAATTCTTCAAATAATTCTTCTGTGTAGTCACCATTAAAATTATCTGCTGACACGTAATCAATGAGGTCCTTTATATCGTTTGCTCGTAAAACCCCACTCGTAGAGTTCGTTACCAGGTTTGTTTTTTCGGTAGTAAGATTTTTAATCTCACTATCTATAACATTCCGTTCCTGATTAAAAAGAGCTGGCTCAAGGAAACCTTTGGCCATCAGTGTAATAAGGGTGTTGCGTTCTTCCATGAGTTGTTCCATTCGCTTATCAATAGCATCCATTCTTTCACGGTCGCTTTCTTCATCGATTTGGCTAATTGATTTGAAAAGTGGTTCTAAGATTAGCTTATGACTGAAAGCAAGTTTATTCATCATGGTTGTAAATGTGGCTTTGATTTCCCCATCTCGCAAGAACAACATGGAGCAACTCTCTTTGTCTTCGATATGACCGATGCAACTCCAAGCAATGTAACTCCTACCAGCTGAGTAGTTTGTCTTTCTCCTAAAATTGCGACCACACTCTCCACAGACAATCTTGCCACTTAAAGCATATCGATTAAGATAAACGTTCTTTTTCACGCCCTTACACTTCATCTTGGCTCTTTCATCAATGAGATCTTGTGCCTTAGCAAAGTCTTCTCTACTTATAATAGGTTCATGATTGTCCTTGTAATAGTACTGGTCTTTTTCACCTGTATTCGAATGGCGGTTGTAGTTACTATCAGTGTAGGTCTTTTGTAACAAAACATCTCCCATGTATTTTTCGTTTCGGAGCATGTCTATCACCGTGCCTGCATTCCAGTGATTACCTCTTCTTGCTGGGATTTTGTCTTTGTTCAAACCTCTTGCTATAGTACCTCCACCTTTCCCTGAAAGGCACTCAGCAAAAATACGTTTGATGATTTCTGCTTCTTCTGGGACGATTACCATTTCACCATCTATATTGGTGTAGCCGTAGGGCGGAGTACCAACATAACTGCCATTTTGAAATCTCTTTTGAATGGACCATGTTGAGTTTTGTGAAATAGATGCAGACTCTTCTGCAGCAAATCCTGAAAGAATAGAAAGCATCAGCTCACTTTCCATATCACCCGTATTTAGATTCTCTTTTTCAAAATAAATGTAAACACCGATATCAATCAGCTTTCTTACTAACTCTAGGCAATCTACTGTATTACGAGCAAAGCGGCTGATTGATTTGGTGATAATAAAATCTATCCGACCTTGCTTACAATCTCGTATCATGCGGAGCAGTTCAGTCCGTTTCTCCATCTTGGTGCCGGAGATCCCTTCGTCATAATAAAGACCAGCAAACTCCCATTCAGGATTAGACTTAATATAGCGCTCATAGTGTTCACGCTGTGCTTTAAGGCTTTCAAGCTGTTCATCACTATCGGTTGAGACCCTGGCATAGGCGGCAACCCTAAGTTTCGTATTAGGTAGTTGTCCTTGGGGCAGTTCATCTATTTTTGTTATCTTTTTCATCATCTCACCTCGCTTTCATCCATTACATATATCACTCTAAAAGCCACTAATAGCAAGGTTTTTAGGACATAATCTTGGCTAGTCGAGGGGAGAATTTCTCTCGGTTTAATGCTGATATTTTGTGTAATTCATCCGCTGTAATTTTGCCTTCTTTATAAAGCATTTTGATAATGCTCTCCGCCATATGAAAGTCATATTCCCTCTGCAAATCTTCTGTTGTCATCTGTTCTGCTTTGCCCTTGATAGTAGGACAACCGTCTTTTACTTCAAAAATGTTCATAGAAAAACACCTCCTACCTAGTAGCCACGGCAGGAGGTGAAATCTGATGGTTTTATTAATCTTTTTGATAAAAGTCACATTCATAGCCATCGGCATCAAGGAGCAGCCCTTTCGCCCAAGGTGGCACTTGACTCATCTGTTTACATACTTCAGTAACCGATATTTGAGGATTAGTTTCAATAATTACTTCATCATGGACATGAGCCACAATTCTGTAATGACGGAGAGACTTCATTGCGTGCATCAAAATATCACGGGATATGGCTTGAACAATATTCTCTACAAACTTAGGACCGTAACTTTCAAGACGCTCCCATTTCTTTGTTCCACCTACTCCTTCATAGGTCACAGACTCACCACCAAACTGATTCTCACCAATTCGAGGCTTTACATAGGCAAGCCTTCTGCCGGAAGGAAGAACGATAAAAAGCATGCCACTAAAACAATGAAACTCGATGCTATGGGTTTCTTGTGATTTATTTTCCTTTACGCATTGTTTAGCCGCCCGATCCACATCCCACCAGAACTGTGTGATGTTTGGATTAGACATTCTCCAGGCATTCACAAGCGGTTTTAATTCTTCCTCTTCAAGCCCCATCTCTAATGCACCCATGGCTTTTAGCGCACCAACAGAACCACCATATCCAAGTGCCAATTCAGCGATTTTACCCTTCTGTCTCAAGTGACCGTTCACACCATGCTTTTCAACGGGGACTTTAAACATCTGGGAGGCAGATGCACAGTAGATATCGCCACCACTAGCAAATACCTTTGTTCGCCATGTTTCGCCTGCGAGCCATGAAAGCACACGAGCCTCAATGGCTGAGAAGTCAGCCACAATAAACTTATGACCAACTCTTGGTACAAAGGCTGTACGAATCAGTTGTGAGAGGGTATCAGGTATATCTTCATAGAGCATTTCCAGTGTTTCAACATCACCATTTCTGACAATATTTCGTGCCTCTTTTAAGTCTGGCATATGGTTTTGAGGGAGGTTTTGCAATTGCACCAGCCTTCCGGCAAAGCGGCCGGTTCTGTTGGCTCCATAAAACTGAAACATCCCTCTGGCGCGAGAATCACTACAAACTGCATTTTCCATTGCTGTATATTTCTTTACCGAGGATTTTGCCAGTTGCTGACGAAGTGAAAGAACTTCATTTAGTTCACCATCGATTTCCTTAAGTTTCTCAGCGACAGCTTTTTTACCGAGAGTCTCCATCTCTAGACCATTTTCACAAAGCCAGCTTTTCATCTGTTGTACTGAGTTTGGGTTATCCAGATTTGTTATCTGCTGCATGACGGTTAGTAGTTTTTCATGAGATATGTCATCCATGGCGATGGCCTGTTTAACAAAATCCATATCTACCTTTATGCCTCGATCGTTGATTTCTTGGTCGAGATGATACTCATCCCAGATGTCCTCTGGTACTGGAAACTTGATCAATCTTTGTTGTATCTGTATTTCTGCCTCCACATCACGCTTGTTATATGCTTTGAACTGCTGCCATTTATCGATTTCATCAGTGGGTAGGTTACGGGTTCTACCACCATTTATTTTTGTTGGAGTACATGGAAGACAAAAATATCGTATCAGGTCTTTACCCTCTGTCAGCTTTTGCTTTTCAAGTCCTAGCACTGCACCTACACCTTCTAAAGAAAGAGCTAAACCCATATAGGCAGACCAAACCATGGAACATTTCCATGAGGAAGGATTTAGATAAGTCCCAGTGGGATAGCCCAAATAACGTGAAAGGCATACTCGCTCAAACTGAGCATTAAATGCCCACTTCGTAATGGTTTCATCGGTTAAGGCATCTAGGATTTCTTTTGGAATCTTTTCTCCATTCATCAAATCGATGACCTTAACTTCATCACCGTCAACCGCATAACCAAACAGCATCACCTCAAAATCATCTGCTTCTACGTAACGATAAACACCACTTTTTTGTAGATTGGTAGAAGAATAGGTTTCGATATCAATTTCTAAGTTCTTCATAGCTACCACCTTTCCTAAATGAAAAAAGGTGGCAGAGGTAAGACCTCCACCACCATCAAGTTTTCTATTCCTTTTAGGCAAGGAAGTCATCATCGACAAGAGTCGTAAAATCATCTACTGCAGAAGTCTTACCGCCTAGAGGTTCTCCGTCTCTAATTTTTTGAATGTTACCAAGACCACAAGCTACACCTTTATTACCATTTGAGTTGAAAGCATAGAAGTTAAGAGAAACCCTACCATAACAACCGCTGTATACCTCGCTACGATCCAGTATCGGCTTAACACTTTTGTCTACAATCTGTGGCGCTGTCTTGCTATTCGCATTGATGAAGTAATGGCCTTTATAAGCCTCGTCATCACGCTCTACATCTCCATCACGCAACGGTAGCTTAATGGCAGCTTTATTGGGTTTCTTGCCACCAAACTTTGCGATACCTTCCTCTATGGCAGCATCAACCGCTGCATGGATGGCATTAATAGTTTCCTTATCATCCTTTGGAATAAGGACAGATACACTGTATTTTTCTGCACCACCATTAATAGATACAGGCTCCCAACCGTGGAAGTAAGAAAATCTTGAGTTTACACCTGTGATAACTTTTGTCTTGTTTTGCATATTTGCCATAATATTTAATCCTCCATAATTTCGTTAAATTCGTTTTTAGCATGTGCTACGTTCATAGCCGGTCTTTTATCTGAATTTGGAACAAGAGTCGGCTTACCCGGTGGTTTGTAAATGAGGTCACCGAGGAGTTCCTCAAATTTGGATTTACCCATCAGTTTTTGCATCTCTGTCAGCGGAATAAGGCTCTTTCTGTAAATGTCCTTATATCCATCTGCCACGGCTTTTTCTGCAATGGCTCCTTCATCTTTGTACTTGCGAACCGAGCGACCTTCCACAACTTTAAAACCGTTCCACTCTTTACCGTGATTAACTGCTGCATCAGTGGCATAGGCGGTTATTTCATTCGCCCATTTGCTAATGTCGGGAAGAATAAGTAAGATTTCTTCTATTTCAGCATCCGTCAGCAGAGGTGGCATCTTGAATTCTTTCTCGGCAAGTTTTAGCTTTTCTTCGGCTCTAGCCCGGCATCTGTTTGCCGCTTTACAGAAGGTACACCATGGACCGGGGATGTATTCACCCTCGCCGTTAAAGGCCTTGACAGCCCTTGGCTTTAGTTCCTCTTCCGCCCAGCCTTTTAGTTCTTCCACTGGTATTGTCCAGGTGCTGACATTTTCTCTTCTAGGCTGAAAGATTGTCATAGACACTTCTTTGATGTCATACAGGTGATCATAGATTCCAAGCGCTCCTAGGGCATAGAGCTTCATCTGTGGATTGTCCACGGCATCGACTAGCACACCCAGCCCATACTTAAAGTCTACGATGTGAAGTCTGTCATCCGCGATAATCACGCAATCTCCTGTTCCAAAGCCGTCTGGTACATAGCATGAAAAATCAAGATGATGTTCGATAAGGACGATTGGATCGTTACATTTTGTTTTTGCAAGTTCCACCTGCTCCATAACGAAGTCAACGTAAGCATCTGTACATTCCTCCATCTCATCAGAGTTATACTCAGAGACAGGTCGCTGACTTCTCATATGAAGTGCCTTTTTTAGTTTGTGTTCACACAGGTCATGAGCCGCTGTACCTTCTTTTGCTGCCTCACCACTTTGGTCTTCAAACTCCTGTTCAAGTCTTGCAGAGGGTAGGCAGTTGAGCCACCTGTGGGATGAAGATGCAGATAATATTGCATGATTACCCATTTCCAAGACCCTCCGCATCTTTCAAGATGTCAGCATAATAAGTCTTATCAACAGCACTTAACTTGTCTGCACCATACTTCTGAATGAGTCCTCGCACTTCGGCGGTAAATCCAAGTTGGCTCTTTTCAGCAAGTACCATACGCACTTTTTCAAGTGGGATATCTGGCTCTTTTACTGGTTCTTGTTCAGTTGCAGCTTTTGCACTTGGAGCAGGACTTCCTTCTGTCATTACATCGCAAACCGCCTGTATGCTGTCAGCAAGACTTCGCATATCATTGACCACTTCAAGCAGTAACTTTATTTTGCTCAAGGTCAGTTCCTCCTTTCGTCATTTCACAGATAGATAGTTCCTCGATGCTATCTCCAGGGATCACAATCGTTACACGCTGTTTACTCCCTAAAAGAAAGCGAAGAATTCGTTCCCTTACGGACACATTACGGTAGGTAACAAGTCCGCCTGTCTGTGGTTTCTTTGAAACACTGATTTTTAGATTGTGTTTCATATCCATCACCTCTTTCCAAAGGGCGATTTATTTCTTGCCCTCTACCTAGTAGCCACGGGAGGTGATAGAATCTGACGGTTTAGAAAAAAAGAAAGCCTACCAAAGAGAAAAACTCCTTGATAGGCATTCTTGATTACTGTTATTTCAAGAGTTCATTGACCCTTTTTTGTACCAAAACATAGTCATAACCGGCATTTGTGAGTTTGTTTTTTCGTTCTTGTCCGTTACCCCAATCGCCACGAATGACTTCTTTTGCGATGGTATCGATCGACTTCTTACTAGATAGCAGGTCATTGACCTTTGACCGCACCGCCGCATAATCATAGCCTGAATCTGTTAAACGTTTCTTTCGTTCTTCACCATTACCCCATAAGCCTTGAATGACTTCCTTGGCCAGCGTCTCGATCGATTTCTTTTCTGTAGGAGCAGGTATATTTTCTTCTTTACCAAGATGATTAAGCCCTGCACTTTGGATAATCGCTTTGTAATCTTTATAGGCATAGTTCATGTCTAAGTTTCCTGAGTAACCACTTAGTTTACCTTTGCTTGTGTACTGCCAGATACCATGACGAAGAGTCGGTTCTTTACTGGACCACTGAGCGACCCAGAAATCATAAGGTTCTAGACGATCCAGTTCTGTTAAATCTTGAAACCAAGAACTAGACGCATAGATGCCGGCGTAATATCCAGCACTTTCTACGGTTTCACAAAAGCCTACTAAAGCATCGGAAATGGCTTTCTTGCCACTTGGTCGTTGATGATAATTATCCTCTGTATCAATAAATACGGGATAAGAGATGGTCTTGCCTTTGATAATTTCTAGGCATTTATTCGCTTCTGCTATGCCCTTGGTTTTGGTATTGGCACAGCTGTACCAGTAAACACCGATAGGAATACCTCTCTCGTGAAAGGCTTTGTAGTGTTGTTCAAAGGCATCATCCTTGTGCAAACTTACTCCTGTACCGTGGCCCGTATATCCTGCTCGAAGGATGACAAAATCAACTTCTTTTGCAAGTTGGTCATAGTTAATCTGACTTGGTTTTTGCCACGTACTAATATCAATTCCTTTAGTTTTCATGATTATTCCTCCTCGTTCTTTTTATGGAGCTGCTTTAATACATCTTTTAGTTTTTCTGGGATAGGTAGTCCAAGGTGAGCTGAATTTTCTAACAGCGAAATTCCCTCATTTGATAGATAGAAGAAAACAATCGCTGTTCTTAGTACGCTCCCATCACCAATCACATAAACGTCTAAAATATTGGCTACACCCACTAAAACAAAAATCAGCACTTTACGGCTGATTCCGATAAATCCCACTTCACTTGATAGGGTCTTATCAGCGATTGCACATAAGACACCTGTTAGATAGTCGATGACTACAAAGACTAGTAGCGCATATAAAAATCCGTCTGCTCCTCCTAAAAACCATCCGAAGAATCCACCGATTGCTGTTATCACAACTTGGATCCAGTTCCATATTTCTTTCATTTAAAATTCCTCCTTTTGATGAAATAAAAAGAACACCTACTTTTGCAGATGTTCCTTTGATTACTCTATTTGTTTTGGTAGCCACTCCCAGAGTCTTAAATCCTCCTGCCCTAGTGACCACATACACATGCCTCGAAGTTTCCACCGATAAGCTGCTTCATTTGCCCAGTACACGAGGCTATCCACATCCTGATAATAAAGAATGGAAAATCCGTCACCATCACCTAAGAAAATACGAGATATCCAGATGTTAATATCCCTTGGAATGATGGTGACACTGTAGTCATTTCCACACTGAATGGATGGCATCATATCTGAATGAAAAAAATCATAATCTAGGGAGATGCTTTCACTTCTTGTGGCTGATTCTTCAAGGTCTGCTGTTAAAGTAAATACTTGAAACTCATCATCCCAAGAACAGTTACTTCTTGTTAGCCGACCATATGTTTTAAATGCCCCATCTGGCATAAGCACGTCAAAGCGTTCATAAGGCTCATAGGTCCAAGCATCGCCTAAGCGAAGCAACTGGCAATGGACTTTATTATCCGAACGAATACCTGCATACCCTGTCACATCCGAGCAAGTGGCTGTAAAGCGCAGTGTATTGGATGCAGAGGAATAGACCCGCACTTGATTGCCACGTTTTCGAATTTCTAGAGTGTAAAAGCTTGGATTCAATCGAATGTTTGCGGCCGATGTTCTTGAAAAGCTGGTGGCATAACTACCTTTTAAAGTAGAACCTTCATACAGTTCAATACGCTGGTTATCATAATTAAAGCAACAATAAATCGTTCCAATAAAAACACCTGCCTTGCCACTAAAGGTCTCAGGAAAAATAATCTGCGCCCTTAAATGGATATCTGAAAAATTGTTGTAGTTCCATGCTAACTGCCCCTTACCCTCCAGTTGGGAATAGGGTCTATTCATCGAACTGCTTGTATCTTGCCAAACACTCCATTCGCCTGATAATGTTGTCCAGTAGCTTTGGGGGAGAGGGTTATCATCTCTAAAATCCTCATACCACACAAGGGCAGAATCTGCTTTTCTTCTAAGCATCTCAAGCGTCAACTTAAAACCAGTTGCAGGTCCTACCATATCACCATTTACATCTTTGAAATGTCTAGGAGCAAGGGTATATTCTGCTTCACCAACTGATGGCTCCTCAGAAAATGAAGAACAGACTCTAAATCCATAAAACTGTACACCCTTTGCCCCAAGCGAAATGGTGATGGTATGTGTTCCTGCAGAAAGGCGCACTCCTTTTTTAAACACCGCCCAGAAAGTCGTTCTCCAATAAGGCCACCACAGTCTGTTTTCAGAAAAATCTACTTCATTTCCATCAAGGGAGATATGAATATTATTCTTATCCCAAAATGGAAAGCCTAGCTTTACTGCTACATCATAAGTACCTGCCTGAGCAAGCGTAAAATGATAGGTTGCTGCGCCTTCATCACCCAGGGTTGTGACGCTATTAGATACGGAAACAACACCGGAATAGCTATCTGGCATGGCATCATGATCCACATAAACAGTACCAAAGGCTGTCTTTTGTTGTTTGCCATAGGCCGTCAGATACTGTCTTCCATTGTAGCTTGCAGATAAGAGTGGATAGCTATAGCGAGTGGCATCTCTTCCTTCCATATAATCGTAGACATGCGGCAATGCCCAGGGCACTTTATTATCATCATCCCAATAAGCCACGATGGGAATAAAAGGTTGAGGAGGCGCATCGTCTGTGAAATTATAGACTCCTGTCATCCAGTATTTTGCCGCATAGTAGGTATGAGACGTTCCCCTATAGGCTTTACCTAGGTTTTCTGGTGTGTCATAGATTTGCCAGTTCCATCCATAAGCAGGCATCCCAAAGAAAATCTTATCGGGATTCATCACTGTAACGGCATAATTATAAATCCCTTCAAGCCAGCTCCTTGGAGATACAGGTCCCGGTGCAGAACCTGACCAAGCCATACCATAACTCATAATTGATGCGGTATCGCAATAAGGGTCTAGGTCACCATAGACGCACCAGTTCTCACCACCTACAGAGCCATTGACACTGGTCATACCTGGAAGGCAAATGTTCATCAGTTTACTTGAATCATAGGCTTTGATGGTGTTGTAAATATTTTTAAACATGGTCGTTGACTTAGCATGAGTGGAATAGTCATCGCCTCTTTCTAGGTCAATATCAATACCATCGCACCAAGGATACTTTTTCATAATACGAATAAGCTCGGATAGAAACAGTTCCTGAGCGCCATTCGTGTTATCTCTCAATGCTCTGAAAATACTGTTTGCACCATCATTGGCAATGGTAAGTAACCATTTGATATGACGATAACGGTTAATGTAGGGGAGCATACTGCTGATGGTAACACCACTCTCAACAATTTCACCGGTAGCTCGTACCTTAAAAGAAAAAAGACCGATGGTATCAATCCGGTCTCCATATTTCTCTAAAGCTTCATACATCCGTGCATTTCCCATGAAAGTCCACACCATGATTTTCTTGCCTTTTAGTCGTTCCATTAGAATGGTTCACCTCCATCTTGCATTTCCTGCATGGTAAACAGCACCCTTGCAGATTTCCCTTTTTCAAGGCTTACTTTGTGCTTTGAGTCCCAGGCGGCACTGTATTGATAGAACCCCTCTTTGGGTTCGCTGCCTCCGTTTTTGGTACAAGTTAGTGTGGATGCCAGAAGTGCCAAATCAGCATCCTTTTCAATTTCTCTAGGGAAGGATATCTGTTGCCCTCCTATACCTTGGCTTAGTTTCACTGTTCCAGCAGACATAGAAATCTTTGGATAGATATGAATATCAAGTCCTGCAGAGGTTTCACCAACATTAAATAAAATAATGGTTTCCTCTGAACGGACCACACCGTTAAACCAAACAGGATTCTTGATACTGCCATCTTCCTTTAGTTTTTCTAACCTACTTTCTGTATGAGGCGCATAACCATTTAGAACAGGTCCTTCTTGTAACTGGATGTCCGTAAACCAAATCATGCCAGTGCAATCATAGAGGGTAGGTTTTATGCTTACACTCATGACACGCTTATCTTGTTTTTTATTTATGACTTCTGCTAACCTTATAAATTTAACCTTAGCCATCTAACGTCCACCTTATTTCACAGGGATGACCTACCCATCCCGTGACCACTGACCCTGCTTGTAAAAAGAGATCCGTAATATAAAAAGTGCCTGTGCAATTTGTGACACAGACACGGATGGTAATGGATTTTACTTTAGAAGAGTAGCTTTCTGGGAGTATCTTTTCTGATGTTCTTGAAAAATAGGCCACCAATCCACCTCCTTAATACAAATCAATAAACCTTGTTTCTGTCGTTCCATCTTCATATTCAATAACCACTTCAATGCCAACCTGTGAGTTGCTACTCAGTTTTTCAAGGTTTTCAGATGCGATTTGTGCCGAGAGTGTGTAGCTAGAGCGATTAGCCGGATAGATGGTCTGAGCCATACTCTTTGTCATATTAGCTACACCCATTGCCTTAAAGGATGTCGACCCACTTACACCGTTATCACCATCTACTTCAAAGCCTGAGTTAATCCAGTAAGCCATGCCATCATCAGCACGAGAATTTCGCAGCAGATTAAAAGGCACCATTTCACGGATATCATTGTTCGTTACCATACTTGTGCCTTCAAGAGAATCTGCCACGTTATCCCACTGGCTTGCAGAACTACCCAGATTTTTAAGGGTAGTAGATAGTTCTAATACTGTATTCCATGGTTCTTGTAAGTTGTATTCTCTTCGTATAACACGAGTTGTCACCGACAGTCCTAAATCTTTATCTTCTACATGAACATAATCTCCAAGCGACCATGCTTCATGCTCATAACCCGTTAACACCGATAAATCCATTGCATTTAAAACATAGGAGATGTTTGGTTTCGCATACTGAGCAAGCCTCATCTCGGTATATTCTTTCATCTGATAGGGATTGGTAAAGGAAGAACAATCAAGCGTTGATATTCGAATATCAGACGAATACGTATAGTCCTCCACATATGCCTTTCCTCCATTGATATCTGCAAAAGTAAGACCCTCGCTACCAATGGCATAGAGCCTTGTCACAAGACTTCTGGTATCAACGACTCTTTTAATGCTCTTCATATTTTTCTTATAAGCAAACAATGCACCGCTATCCGTACCATAGACCGTTAAGAGATGGACCAGCCGATTGGGGCAATCAAAGACAAGGTCTCCACCATGTAAGTCCGCAACCGTGCGAAGGATGGATAGTGCATTCTTTTCTGTACTCGTCCAGGTTCTTTTGGTTCCAACATTGACTGTGCCTACACTCCACTCTGTTCCTTCTAACGCATATGCCATGGACACTTCAGCAGTTTCTGCATCAAATTTATGTTCTTCTTTTCGCACTGAAAAAGTCAGGTCGTAAAACTCTGCTTCAGCATACACTTCAGTCGCTAGATTTCCTTCGCTATCTTTTGTATCCGTCAAAGTCCTTACTTTATAGATGTCATTAACAATCTGGATTTTCTTTTCACTATCAATAAATCCCCTCTTGTTATCACGGTAGGGGATCATAAAGGAGAGCGTATCCTCGCCATTGATTTCACTGGTTACTACAATGTTATAAGCATTTTCTAACACAGCCTCCCAGGCTCCATTTGAATCCAATACGACAGGTCTTGCGAAACCAATCCTCTCATAAGGTGACTTTGGAATGTCGTAAAGTCTAATATCAATGATTCGAGGGGTCTTACTCGTATCTACAGTAGTAAGTGTGACCCTAAAACGAATGTATGCCTTATTCGGAGATACCAGTTTTCCATCAAGTGCGATGGCTGCCCAATCACTCCAATGAACAAGGTCATCGCTTGTTGAGGTTTCTATTGGCTCAACTGCAGTTACCCCAGAAATATATTCACTGGTAACAGATACCCGACCTGTGCCAGACAGATTGCACGTTGCCGGAGCCGTATATAGTGTTCCTTCCGTTGGATAGACACCTTCTGTTTCCCTTAAGCTCACCACTCCCGGTACGCTAAGGGCATCAACAGCACCGCCCATATCACCCCCGTTAGTCAAAAGAGACCCATTGAAATAATCAATCAAATCATCCGTTGTAAGACTGGAATCCATATCAAAAAACCAGTCATCAAATCTTCCAGCATACCAATAGGCATCTGCATGCATACCCATAATGATGTCGGCTGTACAAGAAGGATTTAGTGTGCCTGTAAAGGAGTAAGTCGGGGATACCCAGCTCGTTCCACTCGTCTTATCTCCCAGTACAATCCATGCATTTTTATTGTTTGGCTCTATGACCATGCAAATAAAATACACTCCACCATTGATAAGTGAAAAAGGCGGTGTGGTTGTTTGGTCGAGTATAAGAGAACCACTAGCGTTATAAAGCATGATTCTAGGTCTGCCTGCAAAGAGCGACAGGTAAAAGATAGGCTGACCAGGACCATAGCGCGTATTTAATATGGGGCAATAGGTATTTCCTACCGAATAAGTAGTCGGTATCATCCAACCGCCAACAAGGATTCGTTCTCCCATCTCCGAAAAGAACGTACCATCATTGGCCACTTTAAGGTAGGTTTTTTCTGTAGCGGGATTGTTGATGTTGATTCGGATTTGTCTCCCTTTTTGCCCGCTTTGAAGGCTTGCAGTTGTTCCTAGATAATTGACAAGCTCTATTTTTCTATCTAACCCAGAAGAGTCTGCAAGATAGCCATTTTCATCTACCGATATATCATTGAACCGCCACAGTCCAGATTTTGCATACTCAACTGGGAACTCTCCCGTAAAATCTGTCTGTTTATTTAATATTGTTTTTAGTGCCACTGGATCACCTCCATTTACTGCGAGCCTTTATTTCAAGCGCTGTAAACACAGCATTATTCGTTGTTATTGCTAGGGTATTATTGCCTACATTGAGACTTGGAAAATCAATCTCCTCTAGGTATGGCAAAGCGTTTCTTAAGATTATCCCGTTTTCGTCTTCCACATAAGCCGTCATCTTATCTGTATCAATGACAAGGGTTTCTTCTGCCAAAAGTACAGCATTCACTATTTTCATTTCCAAGCCATTGGTTGTAATAGAAATAGAATTGTTCGCACCCGATGTGATGATTCCCTTCAAGCGATACATAGGATTGGATTCAACATTGCCGGTCTGTCTTAAAATCGTGTGACTTCCTTCGCTTTCTATTAAATAATTTTCATCCGTAATGGCATAAGCAAATGGGTCAGGACAGAAAAACTTTAAGTTAAAACTTCCTGCAAAACGAATGAGTCGTTCACAATCCACTTTTTCATTCAGCCTCGCCATGAAATACCTGTCGGGTACATCATCAAAAACAAGTTCTTTTAAACCTTGCATGGGATCAAGCCATGTTGAAAGTTCGTCAAGGGTACTCACCAGAGCAGAAAAGCTATGCTTGGGATAGATATTACAAGCTACATTGATTTCTCGGTAATCAAAATCAGCCCCAAAATCTGTCACACCATACTTACCCGGCACAGTGGTGGTAAAATTACGCATCCCTCCACAGACCTGCCAGGAAGTGAGCCTGGCTTTTAGTCCCATGCTTTTTGAAGAAACATCGTTATATGAAAAACCCATCGGCACACCCCCTTATGTTGTAGAAAACCGGCCCTGAGCACGGGATCCTGTCTGAATTAAATTATAGAGTTCCTGAGATACCCTTCTGATATCATCTTCACTTCGTACGATCATCTGCTGTACAGTAACTAGCGACCCACTGACACCACCTGGGGAAGAAGTGGCTGCATTTGAAATCACGCCACCTACAGAAGTATCCACTGAAAAGTCTGTAGGCAAGGATGTACTCATATCGCTGGCAAGACTGGTCATCACATCGTTGATATCCTCGCTCATCATCTCAGCCGCTTTCACAGCCTCATCACCGTTATCTTGGATAGAACCTGCAAGACCTTTTACAAGCATTTCACCAACCCACCCCATCTGTTTCGATGGTGATTTGATACCGAAGAAATCCTTGATGCCCGTCCAAATGCCACTAATCCAACCACTCACTTTATTCCATAGCCAAGAAGCAAGAGATTGAATACCCTGCCATAGTCCTTTTACAATGTTGCCACCCACCGTCACGATGGAACCCATGGAGTTTGTAAATGCTCTGACGATGCCGCCAATAATCTGAGGCACTGCTTTTACGATCTCTACCACAATGGTTGGTAAATTCTGAATGAGTGCTACAAATAGCTGAACCCCTGCCATAATGATCTTGTCGATGTTTCCAATTAATGCATTTACAATACTTGAAATGATTTGAGGTATCGCTGCAACAATGGTGGTAATAATGGTCGGTAGATTTTGAACCAGTGCAACAAGTAAGTCGACACCCGCTTGAATGAGTTGTGGAATCGAACTTAAAATCCCATTCAATATCCCATCAATTATCTGTGGAATCGCCTCTACAATAGCCGTAATAATTTCAGGCAAGGCTGTAACCAGCGATGTTAGTAACTGAATACCTGCATCTATAATCTGAGGAATTGCGCTAATAATAAAATCAACGATTGCCAAGATAATCGTAGGGAGAGCCACAATTAGTTGCGGGATCGCCTCGAGTAGCCCCTGAGCCAAACCAAGTATTAACTGCAGTGCTGCATCGAGAAGCATGGGTAAATTATCCACCAAACCTTGCACAATCGTAGTAATTGCATTAACTGCCGCAGGAATCAGTTCTGGCATTGCTTGCCCAAGACCATCCACTAAAGTTGCAATTAACTGGACGGCTGCATCCACTAGCAGTGGTAAGTTTTCAATCAAGGCATTCACAATCGTAAGGATGGAATCAACCGCTACCGGTATTAAGGTAGGTAATAGGTTCATCAGTGCGTTCAGTACCTGAGTAAATAAATCTGTCACCGTAGCAAGCAGTGTCGGTAACAAATCAGAAACCGCATCCAATAATGCTTCAATTGCTATGGGCAGGGCCTTTACGATATTTTCAATCACTGGAGTAATGTTTTTTACCACCGACTGAAAGGCATCCACCATGTTTTTACTGAGTTGTTCCATATCCGCATCGGCATTTCCAAAACCAACTAAAAGATTTTGCAAAGCAGATTCAAAAGCATTCAAGGACCCTGAAATAGTCTCCTCTGCCTCAAGAGCAGTCGTACCAGCAATGCCCATGCTTTCTTGAATGACATGGATGGCAGAAACTACATCGGCATAAGAAGAAACATCATACTCAATACCAGAGATGGCCTCGGCATCAGCAAGGAGTCGCTCCATTTCACTTTTTGTACCACCATATCCAAGTTTTAGGTTGTCTAGCATGGTGTAATTTTGCTTGGCAAAACCCTGATAGGCATTTTGAATGGACTCCATGTCTGTACCCATTTTGTTGGCATTATCAGACATATCAGTAATCGCCATATCCGCATATTTAACGGCTTTTTCAGTATCTCCTCCAAGAGAAGAAATAAGGCTTGCAGAAAAAGATGTGACGGTTTCCATGTAGTCATTGGCAGAAAGACCTGCCGTCTTATAGGCATTCGATGCATAGTCTTGTAACTGCTGAGAGTTTTCTTTAAAAAGCGTATCCACACCACCGACTAATTGTTCGTAATCGGCATAAGCAGAAATGACTTCTTTACCCAGTTTGACAGCCGCCGCACCTGCTGCAACAGCAACTGCTCCCATCGCAATGCCTATAGATTTTAAAGTTGTACCTAAGCCTTTAAACTTAGATTCAGATTTTTCAGCAGAGTCAGCTGCCACACCAATCTCTTTTCCCATATCATCTGCACTGTCGGTGACATCGTTCATTTCACGGTTCATGTCATCGAGAGCATCTTCAGCATCATCATAATTGGAGTTAGCTTCTTCAAGAGCAGCATTATTGCTACTTAACTCTCGCTCCATATTGTTGAGTGCCGCCTCAGCATTGTTCAATTGAATCTGCCAGTTCTGTGTTCTTCTATCAGTTTCTCCAAAGGAGGTAGCTGCATTTTCTAGAGCCGACCTCAAGGTATCAATTTTGCTTTTTTGGGTTTCAATCTCTTTGTTGAGGACTGAATTTCTGGCGGAAAGTGCCTGTACAGACTTATCGTTTTTATCAAATTCTGAGGCTACCAGTTTCATTTCAGAGCCAAGTACTTTAAAGGAACGATTGATATCTGTTAATGCCTTTTTAAATTCTTTCTCGCCTTCAAGACCGATTTTCAAGCCGAAATTATCTGCCATGCTTTCCACCTCCTTTGTCAGATTCCATCAGGGATAATGTCATCAATAAATATCTCTCTTTTTGGTTTTGCCAGCCCCTGATACTGTTTGTGGCACTCCCACAAGTCTAGTAGCAAACCAAACGGCATCAGCCAAAATTCATCCATGGTCAGATGTAATAGACTGATGCCGTAATATAAAAGCCTCGTAAATAACTCTTCGTCACTTACGGGGCTACTGCGTTTTTTGGGCTTTCCTCACTGAGTACATTTCTTTTTGCACCCTTGTAAAGGGCATTCATTATTGCCTCTTTGTACTCTGCCAAATCAATCGGGCTTGTGAGAATTTCCACCTCATCTTCTGTTAGTAATTCCTTCGGTGCATCCTTGTGCTTGATGTTATAGACAAGGGTACTTTGATTGGCCAGTAAGGTAATCAGCCACACAATCTCTGAAAGTGCCATCTCAACATTCTCAGACTTCATTAGCTTATCGCCTAGGTTTTCAAGACCACCATATCGTCCTGCAATTTCCTTTGTTGCCTTTGTAGTAAGTAGTAGCACATATTCATCGCCACCAATACTAATGCTTGCTGTTCGTTCGTTATCCATGAATTATCCCTCCTTATACTGTGTAATCCGGTTCATAGACTTCTGTATACCAACCGCTGATAACCGATGCCGGTACATCCTTATCGCCTTCGGTCACTTCCGCTTTCCATGGATGTTTACCACTTGTATCCGGCTTGTTTCTTCGGAGAACCGTACCTTCAATTGTTGGTGTTGAGAATGTAATACTGTCACCTTTTGTTGCTAGGTTGGTGGCAGGAATACCGAATTTCACTCGGTAGAGCCAGTAGTATTTATACTTGCCATTGGATTTCTTTGCTCTAAAACCGACGGCCACAGGATCCCCGCCATCTTCACTGTTAGAAACCACAACGTTGTTCTTATCAACCGTGACACCGGTTAAGGCGGCTGCAGTAGTCGAGCCAATATCATCTACTCCAAGAGAGATATTGCCATTCTTAAATTCTTTGACGATTTCTGCCGCACCATCATCTGCATAGAGGGTTGCCTCTGCCAGTTCAACAGATAACTCGGCTGAGATTGCTTTTGCCAGCTGAGTGGGTGTGCCATAGATTTCTTCGCCATTTTCATCATCTGTGATGGTCGCATAGTAAAGTTTATCCAGACCAATTGTTGCCATTTTTAATTACCTCCTATTTCATAATGTTTGGCTACATCCACGTTGTAGTGGTAATAGCCCGTATCATCTTCAAAGCCGATGTAGCTGCGTGCGGTTATGGTAAAACTGGAAGCCAACAATAACTGCACCACTTGATTTTTTAACGCTGTATAACTGCCCTTGCTATAAATTGAAATCCGTGCCTCTTGAACATCAATGCATGGTAGATTATCCGAATGAAGGTCAAAGCTATCGCTCATCGGAACAATCACCATGTACTTACCAGGGGCAGTATCCGAAAACATACCTGTTTCTATTGGAACATCCAGTGATTCTAAAGCGACTTGTAAGTCTGCTAGAATGCTCATATCTTTTTGGCCTCCTCTTCAAAGGTGCTTTTCATTACTGAGATACACTCAGACTTTGATGCACTTTTAGCTGGTTTCAAAAAAGGTTTTGCAGGCTGACCGTGTTTGCCGTATTCAAGGATGTTGGCTAGTTTTGCATTACTCTCTCCATCAGACCTTGGTTCAGAAAAACCTATTTTAATATTGTGGTTTCCGCTCCTATCTAGCCTGACTGAAGTGACACCGAGTGCCTTTTCTAATTCACCCGTTGATCGTGATTCATGCTTTGTACCTTTACCGATTACAGCAGAAAGATTACTCTTCGTTCGCTTGAAAACGACTTCACCACCTGCTTTTAGCACCTTTTCGGCAACAGGGTCAAAGTCAGATCCAAGCTTTGAAATCTTGAGCAAAAAATCATCGGGCATTTTAATATCAACTTTTGCCAATACTGCTCACCACCTTCTTTGCCAAAATCTCTGTATACATACCTCGACCTTTTACGTTCTCTACCGAGGTAATATCAAAACGCTCTCCATCACACTCAATAAAGTGTTCTGTCGTAACCTCAACTCCTGGAATAGCACGAAACCTGAATAAATCTGTAGCCTCTGAAAAAGTAGCCAGGTTAGCCCAGCGTTCACTGCCATGACGCCCTTCTCGATAGACTCGAATCGAAGCAATCACGGTTTCTGATGTTGTTGCAAAGCCTTCACTGTCTTTTGTTTTTGTGACTACCTTAATATCAGCAAATCCATTCATTTTTCCGAAACTCACAACCAGTACCTCGCTTTCAATGTTTACACCTTCCAATCCCGATCGAGTCTTAATAGTAGGTTGACCGTTTTCCAAACCTGCTGACCCGCCTGCACATTATCTGCAAAGAAGCCACCTGTACTGCCATCTCTGCTTTCATAAAAATGAGAGGAAAGCATAATAATGGCTTGCTCTGTAGTCGGTGGCATAGGATTGTCGCTATAGAAATTTTCTGGTACATGCTGATAACTCTCGGCATAACTGACAGCAGCGGCGATGAACATCTCTAAGAGTTCGTCATCAGCTTCATGCTCTAAAATCAAGTTTGCCTTTACCTTTTGAATCAGTGTCATACCGCTACCATCCTTTCTCTTTTTAATCAGCTTCTATGAGTCCGGCTGCTTTTAGCTTTAAAAGCAATGCATTAAAATCAGCAACTAAACTCGTAATATCTTCTGCCACACTAGGTGCTTGGTTTTCTGCAGGAGTAAAAGAAGAAGGGAGACCTGTTACTGTTGCTCCCTCCTTAATCTCTAACGTTCCTGCGATGACGGTTTTATCTCCGCCTTGTTCGGTGTAGTTTTTTGTGTTGTAATCCATATCGCACCTCCGTTAGGCTTTCTGCTGAAGAACCTTGATTGCTTCAGGTAGTACTAACTTGCCATCCACACGTTCTTTAGCTACAAAACCGACCATGCCATTACCTGCAAACAGCTCACGAAGTTCTGCAAAGGAACGAGAACCACGATCTCCAATGTTGTAGTAAGACAAATCGCCAAAGATAATGGTCTTAGCACCTGCCTCAATGGTAGGCATATAAGCAGATGTATAAACAGGATAGCCAAGTAGTTTATCTGGTTCACCTGCAACAAGAGCTGCTTGCCACATATAGGCACCGTTCCCGTCCTTTAGTTTTCTAAGGGCTGCAATGGTCTGGTCATTTAAAATGAACACGGCATTTTTACGGTAAGGACGCTTCAAGGAATACACAAGGTTAATCACTTCGTCAGCAGTAATCGCCGTTGCAGATGCTGCTGTTACACCGACTTCAGCACCACCACTTGCAGCCAGAATACCCAGTGGTTTCCCTGTACCATTACCATTAATAAAGGCATCTTCCTCGGCATTAGCCAGAGCCTTATAAAACTCCTCAATGATGTAGTTCTCCAGTTGGAAGGCATTGTCATAGAGCAGTTCCTCGGTAACCTTTACAGCTACATGAAGTTTGTGAGCATCCAGATTAATTTGAGAGAAGGTTGCATCACTAAAGGTCAGTGCCTCTCCCTCATCAATCCATGCAGCTGCAGGTTTTGTAGCTGCAATATTAATTTTTCGCTCACCAGATGTGGTAATGGTATGACCCAGCTTACGAATGATATTTTCGTCTTTCAGCCCATCAATCAGTCTCGTGTCATACTCTTCTGGAACCAGATATCCACCATCAGCATCAACACCTTCTTGCAGGACATTGGATACATTACGGAAGTTTGAACGAAGAGCTGAAAGCATTGCTGTCTTATAAGAATCAGCTGCTCGGCCAGTTTTAATTTCACTGTTATCCATTCGACCATTCATCGGATTTTCAATGATTGGCTTGCTGACAGGTTTTTCAAGTTCAGCCTCGATTGCTTCACGTCTTTCCATGCGATGGATTTCATTCGTGAGTTCAGTGATCTCATCTTCCATGGTTTTGTAGGTTTTATCGTCTTCTCCGGACAATGTGCCATTCTTGGTTTTATGAGTGTCCAAGAACCCGTCCATCGTTTCAATAAGCTTTTTGCGCTTGTTACGCATTTCTGTAATCGTCATAGTAAAATTCCTCCATTTACATATATTTTTTGATAATTAAAAGACGCTCCTTGAGTTCATCAATTGAGCGCCCTTGTGGTTTTAGAGATTCCTCCGCCTGAATTGGTTTATTCTTTTCTGCCATTTTGTTAAGTAGGTTAGTTGCCACTGCTTTTCTAGAAAACGCATAGGCAGAAAAAGTGGGTTCGGATTGTTTCTCATCCTTTAGCACATCGTCTGCAAAGCCAAGTTCTATGGCTTTGTTGGCATTCATCCAGGTTTCAGCATCCATCAAATGAGATAGTTTGATGCGAGATACTCCAGTCTTAATCTCATAGGCATTGATAATGCTTTCTTTCACCTCATCTAACATCTCGATCGCTCGTTTCATGTCTTCATGATCACCCATCGTGATGGTTGCTGGGTTATGAATCATTATGAGTGCTGTCGGAGCCATTAGTACCTTTGTTCCTGCCATGGCAATGACAGAAGCGGCTGATGCTGCAATCCCATCAATCTTGACGGTTACCTCATCTGGATAATCCATCAACATGGTATAAATCTGACTTGCGGCAATGCAATCTCCACCCGGTGAATTAATCCATAAGGTGATGGGTCCTTTTCCGCTAAAGAGTTCATTTCTAAACATATGCGGGGTCACATCATCATCAAACCAGCTTTCTTCAGCGATTGTTCCATAAAGCTCAAGAACTCGTTCTTCTTGTTCGCTTGCTTGGTTCTTCCATCCCCAAAATATCTTGTTCTTCATCCAAGTCTTCCTCCTTTCCATCCTCGTTTGTATTTGCGAATGCACCTGCCTTTGTAAGAGGGAGCATATTGCCGTTTACAAGGTACATGTCACCGCCATCCTCTGAAGGGATACGGTCTAGGTTTTCAAGTTCCCTAATATCATTGGCACTCATCCAACCGTTCTGCCTTGCTGTGGCATACCCGCTCATGCGACTAACATAATCCCCTCTAAGCAGACCTTCTACATTGAATCTAAAGAAGTATTTTTTCTTTTCTTCCGGTGTAAAAAGGGTGCGGGCTAGGGTTTGCTCCCAACGCACTACCCACGGGTCTAAGGTGTATTTCACAAACTCAAGGGATTGTTGCTCAATATTAGAAAAGCTCGACTTCTCAAGGTCGCCTACCATGTGAGGAGGGACTCTAAAAATCCGAGCAATTTCATTGATTTGAAACTTCCTTGTTTCAAGGAATTGTGCTTGTTCTGGTGAAATGGAAATCGGTGTATATTTCATTCCTTCTTCAAGCACGGCTATTTTATTGGAATTGGCACTGCCACCAAATTGTGACTGCCAAGCCTCTCTGACTTTCCCAGGTTCTTTAATCGTTCCCGGATGTTCAAGCACACCACTTGGAGCAGCACCGTTAGCAAAGAACTTAGCTCCATATTCCTCTGTTGCTATGGCAAGACCAATCGCATTTTTAGCCATTGCTATAGGGGAGTAGCCCACCAGCCCATCAAACCCGAGTCCGGGAATATGAAGTACATCGGAGGTGCTAAGTTTTACTGTCATACCCTTCATACTGTTCACATCATCTGCACCTCTGGTATATAAGTAATAGAGCTGCCCACTCTCATCTCGATGGACTGACATCCTATTTGGCATCAAGGGGTAGAGTCCTACAACTTCACCTTTTCCATTACGAATAATCTGCGCATAACAATTCCCCCATAATAAAAGATGAGTCATCAGTGTTTCTCTAAACACAAAAGAACTCATCTCAGGATTCGGTTCATCATGCAAAAGTCGATACAAGGAATGGTCAATTGCTTTTTCCTTGCCACCATCGTCTGTATAGCGATAAAGATGCAGAGGAAGCCCTGCGACTGCTTCAGCTAATATCCGAACACAAGAGTATACGGCCGTCATTTGAAGTGCCGACCGCTCGGTCACTGTTTTACCTGCTGTGGTTGATCCCATTAAAAATGTGTAGTTTGAACTCACAGCTCTGTCAGTAGGCTTATCTCTTGCCTTAAAAATGGATGATAAAAACCCCAAAACCAATCACCTCCCTCATATAAAGAGAATGCCTCGGTTGTCATAAACCGAAGCACTCGTATCATTGCCACAACGAATCGCTCGATCAAGAGCCATAATCGTTGCCACTGCACCATCAATCTTTTCTGATGATTTTTCCTTGTCCGGCTTGATGTTGCCTGCCGGGTCTGTTCGAACAAAAATGTTATCCATCATCCAACGAAGTACAGGATGCCCACCATGAGCAACCTTTTCTTCTAGCGTTAGTTTCATCAGTTCTTTAGTCGGTGGACTCATATCCTTAAATCCTTGACCAAAGGGGACAACAGTAAAGCCCATGCCTTCGAGGTTTTGCACCATTTGTACGGCTCCCCAACGGTCAAAGGCAATTTCACGAATGTTGTACTTTTCGCCAAGTTCTTCGATGAACTTCTCAATAAAACCGTAATGGACCACATTTCCTTCGGTTGTTTTAAGCTGTCCTTGCTTTTCCCAGACATCATAGGGAACATGGTCACGGTTGACCCTGGCACTTAGAGTTTCTTCTGGCAGCCAAAAGTAGGGAAGAATGATGTATTTATCATCCTCATCTAGGGGAGGAAACACCAATACAAAGGCAGTAATATCAATGGAGCTAGAAAGGTCTAGTCCGCCATAGCATACCCTTCCAAGTAAATCCTCTTCATTTACGGCAAAGGCACATTTATCCCACCTGTCCATTGGCATCCAGCGAACCGCCTGTTTGACCCACTGATTAAGTCGTAACTGTCTAAAGGCATTCTCTTCTGCAGGGTTTTGCTTGGCTGATTCACAAGCGGCTTTTACCTTATCAATCCCTACCGTTATGCCAAGGCTTGGATTCGCTTTTTTCCACACCTTCGGATCTGTCCAATCATCTGACTCATCTGCTCCATAAATAACCGGATAAAAAGTAGGGTCAATCTTTCTTTTCTCCATGAGGTCTTTGGCTTTCTGATGGGTTTCATAGCAGATTGATTTTGTATCAGATCCTGCCGTGGTGATCAGAAAATAAAGAGGCTGCGTTCTGGCATCACCAGAACCTTTGGTCATGACATCAAAGAGTTTTCTGTTGGGCTGCGTATGCAACTCATCAAAAACAACACCATGAATATTAAAACCATGCTTTGAATAAGCCTCTGCTGAAAGCACTTGATAAAAACTATTAGTCGGTTGGAAAATGATCCGCTTTGTTGCCGATAAGATTTTAACTCGTTTACTTAGAGCCGGGCTCATACGTACCATATCAGCAGCCACTTCAAATACGATGGACGCCTGTTGCCTGTCTGCAGCGCACCCGTAGACTTCTGCTCGCTCTTCACCATCACCACATGTAAGTAACAAGGCTACGGCAGCAGCTAATTCTGATTTTCCCATTTTCTTTGGAATCTCAATATAAGCCGTATTAAATTGCCTGTAGCCATCTGGTTTCAGTGTTCCAAACAAATCCCTGATAATCTGCTCTTGCCAATCAATCAGTTCAAAGGGCTTTCCTGACCATTTCCCCTTGGTATGACTTAAGCATTCGATAAAGTTGACCGCATAATCTGCAGCATCTTTATCGTAAATAGAGTCCTTTGCCATAAAAGGAGTCGGTTTATATTTCTTAAGTTTTCTGATTGCGGTCACCCCTCTTCAAAATGAGCATAAAAATAGACCCGCATCAAGCAAGCCTTATTACTCTTTCTATACGAGAAACAGAGCCAATGTTGGCACTGTCCTCTGTTGCTATTTAGTTGTGTTCTAATAATAAGATTGCAAGCGCAATTTCTGTATCCTCATCCACAGGTTCAATGTCCCAGCCTCGGTCATAATTTGCAATAATCTCTTCTTTGCGCTTAAGCATCAGCTTTGAGATGCGCCCCTTGTCAATGCCAAATTCCGAACTTTTCTCATAGCACTTTACCCAATAATGGATGATGCTGTCATGAACTTTAATGCTACCTTCTTTCCACACGGTTTTATTCCTCCTTGCCTGTCAGAATGAATCTGGAATAGGCCCCCACGTTATCTGCAAGGTAAACAAGTAGCTCGTTATACCCTTCCCTCAGAGCGATTTCCTGTACTTTTCGCACATCAAACATATTGGTTTCACCGGTATCTCGAATGGCAAGAATCTGTTCTTTTATCTTACTTGTCATCTTCAATCCTCCTGCACAGGTCTTCTCCAAAAACGACTGATAAACTGGAGCCAGTTTCCCAAGACACCATGATTGATCCGATGTCATCAACACCTATGACTGTTCCTTTTGTTCCAATCGCAGGAGCTTGAATATCATCCATTCTTAGAAGTTCTACTCGGCATCCTACAGGGTACTTCTCACGGAGGCTTTGCAACCGTTCTTTACTAATTGTCCTCACTTTTTGCTCCTCCTTTAAATGCCGATGAACCAGTTAAGTTTCTAAGCAGTATTTTTCGCTCTTCTTTGTATTCTTCCCCGATAAAGCCAAGGCGGAGTAAAAAGCATCTGAATGCGTATTTCTCATTTTCTACTTCCTTCTCTTTTACCGTGATGCGTTTCTGATTTATCGCCATCTCGCATAAGGCAAAAATGAAGTGGTTATATGCTTTCACCTCTTCTGCTGCTGGCAATGTTTCAAACCAAGGAAATGAAACTACGTCTTCAGAAACTTCAATTGGTAAATCCTCTACATCAAGTGCATGGCGGATTAATTTTCCTTTTGCTTCAATAATGGCTTTTAGGTTTTCAAGTGCCTTCTCAGTAAAATTGCTCCTTGGCATGGAAACTGTAAGACCAAACTCCTCGCTGTCTGCCCTTTGTTTGCCCTCTGTGGCGCTTATCTCTTCCTCAGCAATAAAACCCTCGCTGGCTAAATGTCCTGCCACACGTTCGATTTCTTCGCTGTTTACCTTGTCACTGAGTTCAAGGTTTCCATTCTTGTCGATGGTAAAGTCACCTACCTCATATGCCATACTAGGCATTCCTAGGTACTTTGCTTTAACTCCTGTGAGAGTACTAAGAGTCGTTACCAGCCTTTTTCTTTCTGCTCCTGTTACATTGTATTTAATGACCATGTACAAAACCTCCTTTGTTTTGGTATGTACATATATCACTCTAAAACACTTATATAGCAAGCTTTTTATCAATTATCTTGTGGGAAACTTTACTAGTATTCCTTATTCATTGGTTTCCACCAATTCATCATATTTATAACTTAGTCCATCCCTTTGAACACTGACTTCTTTAGAAGTTCCAACCTGCTCAATGTAGCGTTTAATAATGACATCACAAAACTTCTCATCTAGTTCCACGGTGTAGCAGATGCGTTCTGATTGCTCACAGGCAATTAGGGTACTACCACTTCCGCCAAATGGGTCAAGCACAATGGTGTTACTCATAGAGGAGTTCAAAATCGGATAGGCGAGCAGAGGGATAGGTTTCATCGTAGGATGGTCTCCATTTCTCTTCTGCTTATCAAATTCCCAGATGGTGGTTTCTTTCCTGCCCGTATACCACTGATGCTTGCCTTTCTTTTTCCAGCCAAACAGCACTGGTTCATGCTGCCATTGATAAGGAGAACGACCCAGCACAAGGGAGTCCTTTTTCCATATACAACAGCCGGACAAATAAAAACCGGCATCCGAGAAGGCTTTTCTAAAATTAAACCCTTCGGTGTCGGCATGGAATACGTAGATGGAGGCATCGTCTGCCAGAACTTCTTCGATATTGATAAAGGCATCTAAGAGGAACTGGTAGAAGGCATCATTTGCCATATGGTCATTTTTGATTTTCCCTGCAGCACCTTCATAATTCACATTGTAGGGAGGATCTGTTACGCACAAGTTTGCCTTCTTTTTATTCATCAGCACATCATAGGTTTCTTTCTTGGTAGAATCACCACAGATAAGCCTGTGTCTGCCAAGCGTCCATATGTCACCAAGCTTGCTGATGGCAGGCTTTTTTAGTTCTGTCTCCACATCAAAGTCATCATCGTGGATCCCCTCTTTCAGCGTGTCTTTAAATAAGTCATCCAGTTCTTTAGGGTCAAATCCAGTTAGGGAAACATCAAAATCTACACCTTGTAAATCTGAAATTAAAAGGGCCAATTTATCCTTGTCCCAATCACCGCTGATTTTATTGAGCGCGATGTTGAGTGCTTTTTCTTTTTCTTCGTCCATTTCAATGATGACACACTCAACTTCTGTGATGCCCATATCCATGAGAACCTTCAGTCTTTGATGCCCACCAACAACATGGCCGGTCACCTTATTCCAGATAACCGGCTCTACATAACCAAATTGTTCAATGGATCGTTTTAATTTATCGTATTCTGCATCTCCTGGTTTCAAATCTTTACGAGGATTGTATGTTGCAGGGATGAGGTCTTTTGTGTTCTTCTTTTCAATCAACATATTTATTTACCGCCTCCCTTAGTTCTGTATAGCAATCTAGAAATTCCCACGTGCTTAAGCCATATCTGAAATGGCCGTAAGTAGCTGTATCTGCATAAATAACATCCGTCAGCTTTAGCTTTTCGATAATGGCTGCAGGTCTTAAATTGAATACATCTAATACAGCACGGCAAAGGATACTTTCTTCCACCGTGCCTGTTCCAAAGGTATCAATCTCAAGAGCAACAGGATCTGCTTTTCCAATTGCATAGGAAATCGCTACCTGGCATCGCTTAGCAAAGCCACATCGAACAATATTCTTTGCAATCGCCCTTGCCATGTAGGCACCACTACGGTCAACTTTTGTCGGGTCTTTGCCTGAAAACGCACCGCCACCATGAGCAGCTAATCCGCCATAGGTATCAACCATGATTTTTCTTCCCGTAAGACCAGTATCAGCTGCTGGTCCTCCTTCAACAAATCGTCCACTAGGATTAATGAGGATCTCAGTCTCATCGTCAAATGGATATTTTTCAAAGACTGGCCACAGCACCTGAGCAATGACTTCATTTCTTAAAACATCTAAATCTTTATCTGCACTGTGTTGAACGGAAACTACAATGGTCTTAATTCGTTTTGGTTTGTCACCTTCATATTCCACCGTCACTTGAGCCTTACCATCTGGGCCAATGTCTTTGATTACGCCATTCTTCATCACCTTATCCAGCTTTTCGCAAATGGCATGGGATAAGACTAAGGGGAGAGGTAGTTTCTCACTAGTTTCATTGGTGGCATAGCCATAAACGGTGCCTTGGTCACCCGCTCCTAACATGGAATACCATGACGTATCACCCTCACGAGATTCCAAGGCCCTATCTACACCACCTGCGATATCTTTACTTTGTTGATGGACATAGACAAAGACTAAAAATTTTCTAGGCTTGTAGCCCACATCTGTAAGAACACGGCGGACAACACCTCTAATGTCAATTCTCTTTGAGCAGGTAATCTCACCGGCAACAATGATGTGTCCTTTGGTTGCCATCACCTCGCAAGCAACACGAGAAGATTTATCTTTTCTTAAACATGCATCTAAAAGGCTATCTGAAATAAGGTCACATAGTTTATCGGGATGACCTTTACATACACTTTCACACGTTCTATATTTATTCATTTTATTTTCCTTTCCGAGCAGATAATAACCGCTCCATCAAATCATCTTGTGGACTTCTGCCTCCAAACTCCACAGAGCAGTTTTCCTTCACAATTTGGTAAATCTGATACCAGCACTGATTGACCTGTTTCATGTATTCACGACTCATCGCAACATAAGGTGATGCGATGGCAGCTGAAGTGGTTGGATGCTTTGCAAGAAAGCCATATTCTGAAATACACTCTTCACACTGAATCCAACGAGAAACACTCATGGCATACTGCTCGATTAGCTGGTTGTTTACTAACATTTCGCAGCCACGATCCTTTAGCCACTTGTAAGTTTCGATATAAATATCTTCTGCACAGAGGTCTTTGCCATTTTTCTGAGTAGCCTTTAAATAATCTTTTACTGGAGGAACATCCGTGCCTTCCATTTCTGCTGGCTCCGGCAGTACTTGAACCCCGTTTAATCTGCCATCAGCAATTTTGTCGGTTAGAGCCTTTGATTTTCTTCCAGCACCAACACGCTGACCGCCTCTTGCTGTACCGTCTTTCGCCATGTTTTCACCCCACTTTCCTAAAAGTCTTTAATACCCCCTTTGATTTCTGATTTTTACACGCGAAGCCCCAGGCCGTTGTCCGCCATAAGAGGTCTAGAGATTTGACCTCCCCCTTGGCTCACCTGCGAATCTGTCGATCACCGAGTTCTAAATGAATCTTGTTATGACAGGATTTACATAAGGACATCAAATTGTTTCTATCGTGTGTACCACCTTGAGAAACAGGGAGGATGTGATGCACTTCATCGGTGGGAGTTAGTCTTCCGTCCTCTTTACACATCTCACACAGGGGATGTTCCTGTGCATACCGGTCTCGGATTCTTTTCCAGGCTCTACCATACTTTTTATTAATATCCTTTGACCGTTGGTATTTGTCATAGCGTCTACGTTCAACGACTCGATGCTCTTCACAGTACTGACCATCCGTTAAGTTGGGACATCCTGGACTGCTACATGGTCGCTTAGGTTTGCTTGGCATTGCTTCACCTCTCTTTCTGAGCATAGAAAAAGCCCTGCAGGGTATGACCCACAAGGCTTAGTAAGTATTCTATCTTGCTGATTATAATGTAACATAAAGATGAGGTGCTTATCTCTGCTCAAAAGTGCTCATTGCTGTTCAACATTTGAATAACAATTGGATTTTCAGGTACGACAACGTGATTTAAGGCATTGCCATGCCATCTGCGAATGGTACTCTTATCAGCATTCAGCTCATCACCGATTTGCTCCCAGGTAAAGTTATGGACGTAGCGGTAACGTAACACCATGCGTTCATCGATATCCGTTACTTTATTAATCACATCTCGAATCTCTGCTTTAAGTGCTACAAGATGATCTACCTCATCATTAATCTTGATTTGTAGTTCTTCAATTCGCTCAAGGTATCTGACAAACAAAGCATCGGTATGCCGCCCCTTCTGTATTCTCTCACCCCAACAAGGGGAGGAAACACTGGTCGATAACTCCCTTAGCCTTTCCATTTCCTCAATGTTTGATTGGATTCGTTTGTCTAGCCTGTAGGCTTGGTGTAAATATTCTTTTGCTTTCATTTCTCGCTCACCTCCGCTTGTAGCTTTTTGATTAGGACATTCCCATCAACAGAGGTAAGTTCTCTATACCAATCAGAGTGGAAGAACCTCTCCACCTCGTTTTTCATATCTTGTGCCGGTCCATAACGCGGACGTTTCTTTAATTTCTTTAAGGCATCTCTATAATCCTTAACAGCCATCAAAATAATGGCATTGGCTAAATCTTGATAAGGCTCTGTCATCGCATCACCTCTAAATTCGCCTTTACCGCATCAATCAAGGCATCTTGAGTTTTCTCCTTTTTTGTGAGTGCAAGCAGCACGTCTTCATCGATGGTGTTTTTGGTGATGATGTGGTGGACAATAACTGTATCCTTTTGACCCTGCCTATAAAGTCTTGCATTAGTTTGTTGATACAGCTCTAGTGACCAAGTCAGACCAAACCAGATAAGCGTTGAACCACCGCTTTGAAGATTAAGACCATGACCTGCACTGGCTGGATGAATAACAGCAATGGGGATCTTGCCATCATTCCAATCCTCAATATCCTTCGATGACTGAATTTGCCTGACCGGAAATCTATCTTTAATTCGCTCTAAATCATGCTTATACCAATAAGCAACAAGTACCGGTTTCCCATTAGCTCCTTCGATTAAATCTTCCAAGGCATCTAGCTTTTTTTCATGAATCACATGGGCCTTATTCCCGCTATCGTATACAGCACCATTTGCCATCTGTAGCAGTTTCCCAGAAAGGACGGCTGCATTAACCGCATCAATTTCTTCATCGCCTAAGTTAGCCACCATTTCTTCCTTAAATTCCGAATAAACCTTCCACTCCTTATCACTTAAAGTAACGAACACCTCATTGCTGACGTATTCAGGCATTTTGAGATAATCGGTAGATTTCATAGAAATGGTGATGTCTGATATTTGTTTGTAGATTTCCTCTTCTGCACCTGGCAGTGGTTTATAAGAAAATACAATCTGTGCGTTTCGCTTATCTGGCTTAAAATAGGTATTTCGGTAATGGCTAATGTAGCGTCCTAGCCTTTGACCCAAATCAAGAATGCGAAACTCTGCCCATAAATCCATCAATCCATTACTGGAGGGAGTTCCGGTAAGACCGACAATTCTTTTTACAGAGGGTCTTACTTTAAGTAGACTCTTAAACCGCTTTGCGCCATAAGACTTAAAGGATGACAATTCATCAATGACCACCATATCAAAATGAAAAGGAATACCACTTTTATGAACCAGCCAATCTACGTTCTCACGGTTGATGATGTATAGCGTTGATTGTTTCTTGAGGGCATCGATTCTTTCTTTTTCCGTTCCCACTGCCACTGAATAAGAGAGTCCTTTTAGATGATCCCACTTTTTGATTTCGGCAGGCCATGTATCTCTTGCTACTCTTAAAGGCGCAATCACTAACACCTTGCAAACGAGGAAACTATCCAAACACAAATCAAAGATGGCGGATAAGGTAATCACACTTTTACCTAAACCCATTTCAAGAAATACAGCCGATATGGGATGGGATAAAATGAATTCAGTGGCATAACTTTGGTATTCATGTGGCTTGTATTTCACTAAGTATCCCTCCAATCTGTTCTATATCATCAAGGCAATAGACTAGAAAGCCTAATGCCTCTAATTGCTTCTTTCTTTTATTTTGTAAAGGTCGCATCTTTTTCCCTGTCGCCTTACATTCGACAAAGGCGATTCTTCCCATGGGAAGTAACACGATGCGGTCGGGCATTCCATCTATTCCAGGACTCACAAATTTCGGGGCAATGCCTCCCATGCTTTTTACTGTCGCTACCAGTTTTTGTTCTATATATTTTTCTTGCATAAATGACCTCCAACAATTCATCAGGAACAACAAGCACAACTTTTAACGTTTTTTCCTATACGCGCGCATACATACGCTCACGATGCTTTACTACTACTATTTATTAATTTATTACTAAGTAGTAAAACTCTTGTTCCACTCATTCAAGTAAAGCCAGAACATCGGTAATGACTGGGTTTTTAAGAGAACAAGCATAAGGAACAACTAAAGAACAAGGAACGACCTTACTCATTCTTCTCGTAACAACGTTGCCTACCGTAAAGGGGAAAATTACTTGTTCCGTTCTTGTTCCCTTGGTACTTGTTCCACCCATTAATCTTTTTCATAATGCCTGCAATGGCATAGGAGTCTGCAGGTTTCATGGCGGAGGCATCCCTTCCAAAGCATTCGCACCAAATTTCCATATTGCAAACAAGCGTACGTTCTACCGTGCCAACACGGGATTCCCCACCAAATTCACTACCGTTTAGGTAGTTTCTTCGCTCGTATAAGGACAGGGCATTCCAGTCATCGGGTAAAAGCGTATCGAGGTAAGTGCGAACAAGCCCTTCTCGCTCATCACTCTCCATGGCATCTGCCTGCTCATTCGTTGCCAACTCTACATCACTGCCTTCTAAATAGAGCTTTTCACCTTTGGCATAAAGCACCAAAGTTTCTGCCCAAATCTGCTCTACATCGTATACGGACATCTGCCATGCTTTTCTTTTGCCGTCACCGCTAATGCGCACAGGCCAGAATCTTCGGTTACCCGTGATGTCTCGCAAAAATCCACTTTCTGCATTGGTAGAGCCGACAATGATACATTGACGAGGATGGCTTTCCACATTCACCCCATAACTGGCACGGTATTTATCATCGGATCTTGAGATAAAGGATTTCACAACTTCCACATCGGTTTTTCGCATGCCGGCTAGTTCGCCCAGTTCTAAAATCCAGTACCCTTGAAGTTTCTCAGGACCTGCTTTATCCTTCATATCCGTGAGCGTCAAACTATCGGAAAACCAATCACCTGCAAGCTTTGCAAAAAAGGTAGACTTACCGATGCCTTGTGGACCATTTAGAATTAAAACGCTGTCGAATTTCGTACCAGGATGAACAATTCTAGCGACTGCTGCCACCATCATTTTTCTAGTAACGGCTCTGGTATAGGAATTATCTGTTGCATTGAAGTAATCAATCAGTAAGGTCTCAACGCGATCGGTTCCATCCCACTCTGGTAGATGATCCAGGTATTCTTTTATAGGATGATAGGAACGCTCTGCTGCGACTGCTAGTATGGCGTCCTTTGTTTTGGTTGGGGAGTAGATGCCATATTTATTAGACAGATAAACTTTAAGGGCTGCATTATCTGAATCATTCCAGCCGCCCTTCATCTGTTCCCAAGGCAGTCCGTCTCTAGCATCGATTCCATCACGGTGCTTATTAAAAGCAATGGATTCCAGTTCTGAATCGTTGCGGATGATGAGAACGATATTATCCAAGGTATCTTTAATCTTTCCTTGCTTATCCAGTTCAAGGGCTGTCTGCCAATTATCCTCCGTAAAATCAATCGTAGCCTGTTCCATCCGCTCTTTCGTAAACTGGGCTTTTACTTTATCGTCTTGGGTGGCAAATTCGCACATGTTGATAAAGGATGGGAGTTTGCTTGGAGGTGTGCTTTCTGTCGCTCGATCATCTAAATGACCAAATCGATGGATGCGAACAAGGTCAAAAGCATTAAGCAGCCTCCCACTTGCAGGATCTGTTGCGTGGTGAGAATAGGCAAACTTATCATCATAGAGGATAACCCCTGCACTGGAGTCAGCCGGGATATAATCATATCGACCAACCATTACTGAAGGTTCGTATATATCCTTTAAGAACGTATCGATTGCAGTGCTTACTGAGTAGCTACGACAAAAAGTACCGATAACTCCCTCTTTTGAAAGTGGATCGGCTTGTTCCTTTAATGAGCGATCAAGTACTTCTGACTGCCTAGAGGATACGGGCCAAGTACTGGTGTCTCGCCAATCATCGTATTTATTTAGAAATACATCAGGATCAAGGAGAGAACCATCTTTTTCCTCATACACAAAAATGCCGTTTCTTGAAGTAGACGGCCAATACATTAATCGTTCTGGTTCATAGGTCGTATCATCAAAAAGGTCGATGCCGATTTCTTTTGCGACCATGCGACTAACGGCTGCATACTCCTCCTCTCCAACATCACGGAAGAGAGGAATAATCAGCCTTAGTCTTGGATTTTCTGGAGTATGCTTATGAGTAGAATAAATACAACACTGATAAGGGAAGAAGGTAGAGATTTCTTCCCAGATAGTACTTGTGCCATAATCCATATCAAGGGTGAGCATGGAGCGTGATAGAACATTCCCTTTTTTACGTCTGCCATCTTTTAAATGACCGCCAACAAAACCGCCGACATCTTTAATGGAGTCCTGACCACCTTTTCTCATTTTTCGATATTCTTCTACGGTTTCAGTAGTACGCTGCGTGGTCTTAACACGAGAGCAGAAGGCCTCCCAGCTGATGTCTGTGTTTTTCCACTTTTTATCCATTCGGCTATTGCCGTATGCTATCTTCATAGAGACTCTACCTCCTCAAAATCTTTATTAAAGTATCTAACCGGCTGTCTGCGCTTCTTTGCTTTTTCAATTTCAATACTCATGCCTCTTGAGATCACATCACCTAGAACCCAGACCTCTTGGCATTTGCCCATCAGGATAATATCCATAAAAATAGCGAGCTCACGTTCTTTCTCATTGCTGTCATCCATAAACTGTGGAAATAAAAGGTGAGGAGCAAGCGGAATATTGCCCTTATCTAAAGCAAAACGGCAAAATGATCGTGTGCGCTTATTGTTGTTTTCTATATCGCCACTAAAGGGAGAGCAAATATAGACAAGGGGCTTAAAGGCAGCTTTTGCTGCTGCCTTTTCCTCACGAGTGATATTGCTAAGTGCTTTATGAGGAGTTGGGTCATGATACCCTTCTGCGTTGTTCATATTGATTCCCATATCACACCTCCATCTCAATCTGCGGATAAATACTATCCGCCTTTAGCTGTTCATAGATAAAGAGTCTGCCTTTTTGTGTCCACTTGGTATGCACTTTCGTATGCTTTATACCTTTGCTATCTTCGTAAATGTGAGTGTTGGTTTTGGTATATCCATTGGGAGCATACTTTTGATAAAGAAGCCAAATATCACCTTGCTTAAACTGAATGCCTTTTTCATGGAGGTATTCGTTCATGCGCATGGCACTCCAGCCATAATCTTTGGCAATCACAGAAATATTGACTGCATCCCTGCATTTAAGAACCACATCATAGTAAGTAGCCTTGGGTTTCATCTCAGCAATTTGTTGCTGACCAATAGCAACGGCCGCCATCAACTCCTTGTTCTTTTCACGCTCTTCTTTTAATGCAGTAAATGCAGCAATGGCCAGGTCAGGATTTGCGATTAAATCATCCGTAGCATAGAGTCCGTGTTTACGAATAGCAGGGAGTACTTCGTTTGTCACCCATCGCTTAAATTTTTTAGCATTTGGCATCTTGCTTGAGAGGATGAGACTGTACAGACCAGATTCGTTAATAGCAGTCATCGTTTGATTTCTTCCGATGGCGTCACGAATCGTTACGTCATCCTTGTCCTCTTCATCAACATGATCAATTAAAGCTTTGCGAGTATTTGCATAACCAAGAATGCTTGCTACATCCTTTCCTACAAAATAAGGTTGACCACCAATCGTTGTAGTACGTACAGAGCCGAACTCTGCTTTTTTGTAAACTTGTAATTCCATTCGAATTACCTCCTTATAATTTTTGGAGGTCTTGACCTCCTACCTAGTAGCCTTGGGAGAAGGTCAAATCTGACGGTTTTTATATTCTTGTTCTAATTTCTTTGTTGCCCGCTTTAATTTCTGAGTAATGTTGTTTTCATTTACTCCGATGGAACTGGCATATTCTCGAATCGACATACCGTCAATGCGTACTGCAATGAACATATCTGCCCAATCCTGCTTTTTGCCAAGAGCGGTGCGTATCCATGAGCAGATAGATTCGTACTCATTTTGGAGACTCCGTTCTATCTCCTGAGAGTTGTCAGCGAAAGTATCCATGACATCTATTTCAACTTCATCATCTTTTCGATAAGGTGTCTTGGGATTACCAAGATGCCTATGGTAGCGACGCCAATGGTTATATTCCTTGTTGTTCATGAGGTCGAACATTTCTTGTAGAGTCTCGCAGCGTTTCACCTCCGCTTTCTTTTCAGGCTTTGCCTCTGCAAGACGTTGCTCATAGTCGATATCAAGCATGACGCTGTAATCTCCGTCTGGAATTTCAATTGTGGTGTAGTTCTTGTGACCGTTTTTGATGTTGTCTTCATATAAAACTCGTATTTTCATTTTGCATTCCTTTCCGTCCCAGTAATGGGTAGCGGAATGCAAAAGAGCCTGCGGATAAGATGACCACAAACTTCGCTTGTCCTAAAAAAGAGCGCACGAAATTACGGTGGGTGCATCTTCATTCCAAACACAGTCTCTATCACTGTGTTCTGAACTCTCTATGCATCCCGCCGTCCTAATGCGCATCTCGGACTTTGAGACTGGTTTAATAGAAGTTTTCAGCTTCTATTAACATCATAATTTGAAACAAGATTTACTTCGCAGAACTGCGAGTTCCGGTTTTTGGGCGTAAAAAAAAAGGCTTTACAACCATTATTGGTCATAAAGCCTTGCAATTACGTAATCAAAACCAGAAGTAAGAGTTCCGATTTTAGTCTAAATATTTTTTACTTTTTTATAAATCCTTGCCCCACGTTTTATAGCCCATTTCTCTTAACTTTTCATTACATAAATCTAGTGTTTCCATATAGTGATGTTCGATGAGAAATTGACCAAAGTAACCTTCTTCTGTTAATGGATAATCATTGCGTGATTTCTTAATGAGATCGTTACTGAATTTGGGATGTAGGTGAAGCCCAATACAAATGGCACAGACAGTTTCATAACTTACATTTTTTTCTTCTTTACGAAGGTCTTGAATATATCGATCACTTAATCCTGTTCTAAGCGCTAACTCAAGATTAGTCATCTTTGTACCATCTTCTTTTTTAAGACGCTTCATATGGGCATCCAGAGTCCCTGAAAAAGACATCGGTAGTGATCGTAATATTCCTGTAATCCGTTCTCCTTCTTTTTTTAGTTTTTTCAATTCTATTGCACGCTGTACTACGTCTTGATTATCTTCATCTTCAATGTAAGTACATTCACAATAAGAAGATGCATCTATATCTCTGCAAAGGGAACATTGGGTATAATAGGCATCGCCTTGTGTTTTTGCTATTTTAAATTTTTGCTTAAACTTAATACAACATTCATCGACATGCTGTCTAGCATAAGATGTTAGGGTGCATTTCCCATCTGCAGATTTTTCTACGTATTTTTCATCATTAATACAGTACATATAATCAACATAAATAAAGTCGCCTTTCTCAAGGTTAGCTTTAAAGCTGATATCAAAATTTGCCTCATAACAGGCATTTCTTATGTCGATGATATAACTTTCATCCTTATTGAGAGCAGTTGCCTTAAATGAAAAACTAGGTAAATAGGTGCCGTTTAGATAATTCCAAACCCCTTGTGCCTGCGAAAAGCCAAGTTCGATGGCGCGGAGTTTTGCTGCAAACTTTGAAACTGCAAAAAAATCTGCCAACTCTTCGATTGCCTCTTCCATAATATCTGAATCAGATCTCTCTGAATTTTCAATATGTAGACGTAGCAATATTTCTTTTAGTTTTTTTCTTGTCGTGTTTGCAGGTAGTAGAATGCGAGGAGTCAAAGCATTAGCTTGCCATTCCATCCACTGAAGCGCACCTTCAATCCCATTATTCTTAAGCCCTCTTTGCTCAGTAATCCCACATGTTAAAGAAGTCAGATCACTATTTAACAACTTCTGCATTTCAAAAAACTTATCATGACGGTCCCAATGCACACATTCGTGTACAACTGTATTATTACGAGATCCAATATTCCGCATGAAGAAAATGTTCGGATTTAAAAGGATTGTTCCTGGCTCAACGGTCTGTTTTACTACTTCATATTCCTCGTTGAATATATCAACTGTTGATTCTGCAAAATAAGTTTTGCCAAATATATTATCTGGGAGCGGGGCCTCATAAAGCACTAGTCCCATATTAAACATGAGTTCATCGAGGGGAATAGGCATAGGTTCATTTAGCGCTTGTCTACAGTATTTGTAAAGAAATTTTTCCGCTTCCTTTTCTAAGTCCTCTGAATAAAGGTAAGGAATCAAATATTTAGATAATGTTGTATTCTTATCAAACTTATCGGCGAAATAGTCATCAACATCCGTAATGGTAACCATATTAAGACCATCACTTAAATAACCAGTAAAAGAGACCGTGTACCAAGGGCTTTTTATATCAGCATCATAATCTCTCTTTCCCATTCCTTTTAGGATAACATCTGCCTCAACTGCTGCGTTGAAAATAATCCTGCTTCCATCTGTAGAGTGGAAAGAGACAGTTTTTATATGTATATCCTCCACCTGAAAGTAAGAAGGATCTAAAACTGTATACGAATAAAACCCGTTATTCCGGCCTCTTTTAAATATGAGGCCGGTGATAGCGCGGTGAATATCATTATAATATTTGTCTTCAAGATACTTTTCAAACGATGCATATTGTTTCATAGGCAGACCTCCTATTAATAATATTGCTCGATGTAGCTATAAGCTTTATCGAAAACTTCTTTGTCTTTAATCTTGTATTTAATCCAGATAACACTACGAAGTGCCTTTTTCACTTCATTTTTTCCGGTAGTTGTTCTTTGCCATCCATCGAATCGTACAATCTTTACAATGTCATCAATATCAGCAACAATGCGTTCAACAATGATGGGTGTTTTGTCGTTCTTAGCACCTTTAAAGAGTTCTGTTAGTGCTGCTTTCCCACGATCAATTTCTTCTTCCGGGACAACTTCCTTTTCTGCTTGAGCAGCTTCTTTTGCAAGTTCAAGTAGGAGCTTCAAGAACTCAATACTATTAATTAACCCTTGTTCGTGGCGTTCACGAAGCTCTTCGAGCTTCTCTCCCAGCTTAATAAACTTTGGATCGTTAGAATGTTCGCGAATTTTGGCAACTAAGTCTATTTCTACCTTCATAGTTGTCTTTTTAACATCTTTCTGCTTACGAATAAATTCGTCAATTAGATCCGCATCAAGCGTTAAAATATCCATATCATCATGAACCCTGCCAACTTCGATATTAGAGTGAACTAATTCCATTGTTTTGGCACCAAGAGCAGCCCAAACGAGAGCACCGCGATTATCCGTGGGTTTCACTGACTCGTAGACTTTTGTTAGCCATACATAGTCAAACTTGTACTTATCAAGAAATGGATCAGGGGACAGAGCATCCCATGCTCTATTTAGAACACGATAATCTGCAGCAAATGCATCTTTATCTTTATTTGTTGGAATACACTCCTGAGCTGCAAGTAAACCTTCCCAACCTACTACGGTACGGTCAACGCCCATAAAGTAACTTAGGCATTTTCTGAGAAGTGCAGGAACCTGCTTCTTGACTTCTTCAATATTTGTGATAACTTTTTTCATGCTAGCTTCATCAAAGTCCAACGCCTTTGCAACATTATCAAAAATACCAATGTAGTCTACAATTAATCCATGGGTTTTACCTTCATCAAAAGTACGGTTTGTACGGCAGATGGCTTGCAGAAGGTTATGGTCCTTCATTGGCTTATCTAAATACATTGCTTGAAGAATTGGAGCGTCAAAACCCGTTAATAGCTTTGATGTAACAATAACTAACTTAAGAGGGTTATTCTTATCACGGAACTGATCAAGGACTCTTGCTTCTTCATCACGGCTGCGACGAAATTTTCTATATCGATCTTCCTTATCGTTATTGGTATCCATTACTATCGTTGTTGCTTCATGAGGGAGTAGCTTATCTAGCTCTTCCTTATACTTAAGACAGCACTCACGGTCGTATACAACGATCTGTCCTTTATACCCGTTAGGCTCTATTTTTTCTTTATAATGTTTTACAATGTGTTCGCAAACCTTGCGTATACGTTTTGGATCATACATGATGGCTTTCATATTTACACGTTTTGAAAGCTCAGCACGATCTGCATCTGAGAGCGTCTCAGTTAAGGCATCAAATTCTGTATCTATTTTATCCTTATCAACATGAAGCTCGACTGGAACTGGCTCAAAGTTCAAGGGTAGAGTTGCATTGTCTCTGATGGAATCCGAGAAAGTATATCGACTCAAATATCCGCTCTTATCTTCCGTTGCACCAAATGTACGGAAAGTATTCTTATCAATACGATTAATTGGAGTACCGGTAAGTCCAAAGAAGAAAGCATTTGGAAGTGCTGCACGCATCCTTTCACCGAGGTCACCTTCTTGAGTTCTATGTGCTTCATCAACCATAATGATTATGTTATCTCTAAGATTAAGAACATCTTCGACATCACCAAATCGGAAAATAGTCGTTATTGCAATTTTACGAATATCTTGCTTAAAAAAGTTTTCAACTTCTTCCTTAGTCGCAAGTGATACTAGGTTTGGAATATCCGAAGCATTAAATGTTGCAGTTATCTGAGTTTCAAGATCAAGTCGATCATCAACTATTACCACAGTAGGATTCTTAAGTTCGGGGATCATGCGAATTTTTTGTGCTGCAAATACCATTAGCAACGATTTACCAGAACCCTGAAAGTGCCAGATAAGACCTTGCTTTGGATAGCCCGCAATAACACGTTGTACAATAAGGTTAGCACCTTCATACTGCTGGTAACGGCAAATTATTTTGTATTTAACATGTTTCTTATCTGTAGCAAAGAGAGTGAAAAACTGAAAAATATCCATAACCTTCTCAGGAGTAATCATATCAGCTATGCTAACTTTAACATCAGCGAGGCTACCCTCTGACTTATGGTTAGGAGTATGCCATGGGCCCCACATATTAACTGGCATGCCAACCGAACCATAGCGATAGCATCTACCCTCAGTAGCAAAATTAAATACATTAGTTACAAACATCTGCGGAATACTCTTTTCATACGATGAAATATCACTTGCAGCGTCTAACCAGGTTATAGCATTGCGCACCGGGGTCTTTAACTCTCCGATTGAAATTGGGAAACCATTAACCAGCAAAACAATATCAAGTCTCTTTCCACCTTCGGCCTGAGGATAAATCCATTGATTAGTAACGACATATTCATTAAGTACTAAATCTTCTTTTTTCATTGTGCCAAAAAAACGGATCGGTATCATTCGGCCATTTTTGCCAAAAGGATATGAATTTTCTTCAAAAATCATTCTTTGAAAAAGTTCATTTTGAGTTATTAGGTTATGATGCTGCACTGAAAGTATAATTGCACGTAATTTATAAATGACTTCATCAGCACGAGATGGTTCTTCCGCTATTTCAGGATTCAAACGAATTAGCGCTTCTTTAACCATCGGTTCCACCATCACATCCGAAAAGTCCCGTGGTAAATCATCAGCGGAGATAAAATTCCACCCGTTTTTGGTTAGTGTTGAGATCACCATTTTTTCAATTGTATTGTCTTCGTTAAACATAAATATTCCCTCCTATCATGAAGTTTAATTTCCATCTGTGACAATCATATTGTCATAATTGCGAATTAAGTTGCTCAAGAGTCTAAAATCTCGTGCCTCTGTATCACTTGCAAATTTTGATTTATCGCTCTGTCGAACAAAGGACGCAAACCGTATCTGCTCTTTGTATGGAACATCAGGAATTTCCATTTCTGCAAACTGCGCTAATTGTATAGCAGGGTAGGAGACATCCCTTATTAAACTCTTAGTTCCAACTGTCATAAAAAAGGTTCTTATATATTCTGTAGTACTTGTCATATCTATAGGCTGTATACATGCCAAATGTGAAACTACATATGCCGCCTTTTTCAGCGAATAAATGTGCCCTGATAAGCATGACATCCCACTTTTTGCGACCAAGACCGTTCCAGAATTATGCAGCTTCAACTTTTTTTCTTTAATTGTTTTTTCATCTACAAGATTACATTCTTGCTCAGAAAGTCTTAACAACTTTAAGTCCTCTAAATTTCCAGCTTTTATAAAAGGAGTACCTTCTTCAGAAAACTCATCATCATGAGGTGAACTTTGACCTGCTGTTATATTTGCTATTTCACCTAACCTTGTCTTCTCATACCCTTCGAACTGCTCCATAAATTGAGATTTGAAATTAACCAATGAACTTTTTAAAGGAGTTTTTAACATTTTCCTGATTCACCATTGCATACTGAAGAGTAGTATCTATACTTTGATGGCCAAGAAGCTGTTGAACCTGCTCAATCGGCATTCCTTTGTCTATTGCCAGTGTTGCCAGCGTTCTGCGAAACTTATGTGGGTGCACCTTAGAAAAGTTTAGTTCTCGTCCTATTTTTCTTAAACGAATCTCAACTCCGCTAATCTGCAATCGATCATAAGGCTTTAATAATGATACAAATAGTGCTTCATTATTATCTTCACGCTCTGATAGATATCTCTGAAGATGTATTTTAGTTCTAGCATCAAAGTATACTTTTCGTTGCCTGTTACCTTTTCCTATCACAACACACTCTCTATTTTCAAAGTCCACATCCCTGATATTAAGCTTGACTAATTCTCCTACACGAATGCCTGTTGAAGCTAGAAGGTCAATCATAGAAAGATCACGCATATTATCACAGTGATCACGCATCAGCTCCATTGACTCATCCGAATACGTTTCTTTCACAGTTTTACCAGTCTTAACTTTTCGAATCCTTCTAACCGGACTCTTTACAATGTAATCCTCATCCTCTAGCCAAGCAAAGAAGGTAGAAAAAATTCTCCTTACATTATCCAACGTAACTTTACTAACATTACCTCGTTGCTGATATGAATCAAGGTAATCCCGTAAATCTTCCGTTGTTATATGACATTCCGATTTGTTAATATTCTCCAGTAAATTCCGAATCGTTGATTCATAATAACGTAAAGTTTTGCTTGAACACCCTTCCACACGTTTAGCTGAAATAAATAACGGAAGAAGATTATTCTGTTTATCCTCTTTTTCTAATTGTTTATCACCAATCACTTCTGTTAGACGTTTTTTTAATACTTTAGATAACATAGCCATTTGGACATCATCTAAAATTGTTGCAAGATCTTGTTGCACTTCATTAATAATTTGATTAAGCATGAAATTTCCTCCTTTGTTTGTTCCTCCGTGAGGTTGTCTCACGAGCCGGAGGAAACTTCATGCCCCATAATTATCCTAAATTTTCTTCTATAATCCGTTTATAGGTGGCATTTAACTCTGATAGAGTTTGCTCGAGTTCAAATTTTGATTTATCGCTCTGATTAGCAAAGGCTTCAAATTGTTTTTGATGCTCTAATGGTGGTATCGGAATCAATATATTATCAATATGTTCATTCTTAAGATTATTGATATTTGATCCCGTTGCTAATCGCATAATTGTATTTCTGTACTCATCCGTTTCAAAATACGTAGCTATATATTTAGGTATAAGCATCCCTGTAGAGCGCAGAAGCTTGCAAAATGTACCAAATGTCTCTCCTTCTTCATTTCTTGAGCATAAAGCAGCTTTTCCTACATGCTCTAGGCTTCCACTAGAGCCACACATCAAGATATCTTCATTACATATCAGTTGTTCTTTTGACACCTTATCTTTAGATACGAACTGGACTTCCTCATGATTTACTTTTCCTGATAAAATATTATTTGCTCTTAACAATGTAATGCTTAGGGAGTTAAGGTTATTGTGTAGGTCAGCAGGCTTATACGATACGCCACGTATTTGGTTAATGAAGTTTCCCAGTCTTTTCCTTTCATATGGATTTCCATTTACAAACTGCTCCATAAATTGAGACTTTACGAGCTCATCAGTTTTATTGAGCAACTCTTTATACCTTAGCAATGTTCTATTTATTGACCATAACATGTCAGCTAACTTCTTTTGTTTATCTAAATCAGGGAGCTGAAACTTCAGTTCTTTAAGATCTCTCCAGTTAATTGTTGGTGAGAGTGACCCAACAGATATCTTTATTGCAGCGTCCAAAAAATAATCTGAGCTAATGAAGAGTGGGAAGAAATTCTTGTCAATTATTTCTTCATTTGGCCGCAAGACCATTCCATGAGCAGAGAAGATTCCATCGAACGGAGCAATTGCTACTTTCTTTTGATATGCTCGCCTTTTACCAAATAATACGTCTCCTTTTTTCATTACAAGTTTTTCACCCTTAGGAGCAATATCAGAGCCCCATCTTGAAACCATAAGGTTCTGAGAATCCAAGTGTTCTAAGCCTATATAAGTATATTTATCTTCTTCAACAGGCTTCTTTTTTTCTGTGATATTGATAACAATATGGTCAAATCTATATTCCGACATTTATGCTGCACCTCCTAACATCCAGCTAAAATAGTCATATTTTGATTTATCGCTCTGTTGAGCAAAGGCAATGAACTGTTCCTGTTGATGCTTATCTGCATTTGGCATCAATAGCCCATGCAAATTATCTTTATTGATGGAAAGAACGGTACTTCCTTGTCCCATTGAAGCTATTTTATCTTCCATAACTCTAAATGCATACAGAAGGAACTCATTGTATTCCTGAGATTTTTTGCTTCTGATAGCAGCTAATCCACGCCCTATACAACACTCCTTGTCTGTAAGATTTACGGTTCCTACAGGTGCTCGTACAGACATGAGCACATCGCCGGAGTTAGCTATTCGAGTTGGTGCACTGCAGTACATTCGAGTCTTCACATACTTTTCCGAGAAATCCGCGCTTCCTTGATAAAAAGGTAATCCTTGAGCATCAAAATTATAGGAATCAGATGTTGGGGATTGGCCCATTAATATGACAGCCATAGTGTCGAGTCGAACTCTATCGGTGTTCATGAACATCTCGATAAATTGAGATTTGACCAGCTCATCGGTCTTTTGAATTAGCTTCTGATAGGTCTTTTTTGTACTATCTATCGACCATAATAGGCTAGCTAACTTGCTTTGTTCTTTTAAATCAGGTAACTCAAACCTAAAGTTCTTTAGATTCTCCCATTTAACACGGGGTGATAAAGAACCAGCGGACTTACCTATAGCAAAATCAAATAATGCATCATTTTGAATAATAAACGGTAAAAGTTCAGGTAGAATTTTATCTGGAAGAGCTTGAATTACCGTTATGTCACCAGAACAAATGCCATCAAAAGGAGCAACTACAGCCTTCTTTAAATAAGCACGTCTACGTCCAAAAAGAACATCTCCTTTTCGGAAGATCTTAGTAAAAGAATTTTCCTTATTTTCTTCCCAGGCTGTTAGAGTAATTTCTTCTGAAATCAAGTGCTCTAAGCCCACAATTGGATACCTGACTTTATTTTCTTTACTAGTTTCCTTTCGCTCTTTAGCAACTTCTCCTAAGAATACTTCACTCATTATTTTCATCCCCTTTCCCGATCATGTCGCTTAATTTCATATAGCGAAGTTTCATAATTTCCGAGTATGTTCTCCAACTTTCATAACGCTCTTGAAGAGAACGTTCGTCAGTTTCTGCCCCAGGCATGGTCTTTTTAACATAGAGTGGGATACTGAGCGAGAAATTGTTATCTTCAATATCACGAATTGAGACAACGCGTGCAAAATCATTATCTGTTTCATATTTGTTGTATGCTGATGCTATCTTTTCAATATGTTTATCTTCCAGATAGCTCTGTGCATTTTTTCTCTCAACCTCATCTACTGCATTTATAAATAAAACCTGGCCACGACGGTTTGCAGGCTTATTTTTACGACATATAATTATGCAAGCCTCCATTGGTGAATTATAAAACAGGTTGGGACCTAAACCTATCACACATTCAAGCATATCGCTTCTAACTAATTTTTCTCGCATACTACTTTCCTCATTACGAAACAATACGCCATGTGGGAATAATATCGCACTACGTCCAGTGTCTTCTTTCAAACTCTTCAGAATGTGTTGTAAAAAAGCATAATCTGCTCGACCTTGAGGAGGAACACCTAGGAAGTTACGTCCATATTTATCGCTAGCAAAGGCTTCTCTGTCCCACTGACTAATAGAGTAGGGAGGATTGGCAAGAACCATGTCAAATTCTTTCAACTTTCCTTTCTCAATAAAAGCCGGTGATTTTAACGTATCTCCATTTACAATTTCAAAGTCCTTCACACCATGCAAAAATAAGTTCATTTTGCCAATCGATGAAGTTAAAGCATTTATTTCCTGCCCATAAACAGCCACATTACGCCATTCTTTTTTTTGTTTTTGCAAATAGGCTATCGCGGAGATTAGCATACCTGCACTACCGCACGTTGGATCATAAATTGATTCTCCTGACTGAGGTCTCAAGATTTCAGTCATAAGATGAACTACGGTACGATTTGTATAGAATTCTTGAGCGGTATGGCCACTGTCGTCGGCAAACTTCTTGATTAGGTACTCGTATCCCTGTCCTAGTTCGTCCTCCGGACAATTTTCAATAGACAATGTTCTACTGCTGAAATGTTCTATTAATTCTTTTAGAAGTCTGTCTGACAAACGATTCTTATTTGTCCAAGCAGCATCTCCAAAAATTCCTTGTAGTTTATCAGCGTTTGCTTTTTCGATCTTACGAAATGCACTGACTATAGCAACACCTACATTCTCAGAAACTTCACGAACATCATTCCAATGAGCACCTTTGGGTACCTGAAACCGATGATTTTCTTCAAACTCTAAGGCTTCCTCATCGCCAAATTGCTCTAGAATTTTTTGACACTCTTCGTCATAAACATCGCTGATTCTTTTAAAGAAAAGCAGCGGGAAAATGTATTGTTTATAAGCTCCTGCATCTATACTAGAACGAAGAAGAACAGCTGAATCCCATAAATATGTTTGCAATTCATCTATTGTAATGCACTTACTCATTTACATATCCTCCTTCAAGCAATAATTCCATCATTGTTTTTTCAGCCTCAATCATTTTTTCAAGTGCGTCAAAATACTGTTTTCTTACTTCAGCTGGAGGAGTAATTTCTTGTTCTTTTCTTTCGATATAATTATTGATCGCTAGACTATAACCTTTATCTTTGACTTCGGAAATCGTGACCACTTTTACTTTTTCAATAACATCTTTATAATCGCCATACAAATTGTAGACCTTGTCTACGTCATTGTCGGTCATTATATTTTGTGCTCGTTGTGCTGTGAATATATCAGAACCATCGATCATACATATACGACCTTTATGATCATTTTTTTTGTTATTGTTTAGAAAAAGAATACAAGCGGATACTCCAGTTGAATAGAACACGCCGCTTACCAGTGTAATAATGCATTCTAGCTTGTCTGATTCAATCAGTTGTTTGCGAATTTCTGCTTCTCTACCCCCACGGAATAGTACACCTTGTGGTAAAACAACAGCACAACGGCCGGTTTTCTCGTCCATCGACTTCACCATGTGTTGCAGCCATGCAAAATCAGCATTGGAGTCAGTTGGGGTTCCCCACATATTTCGACCATATATATCTGTACTAAATTGTTGTGAACCCCATTTTTTCAACGAAAATGGAGGATTCGCTACAACGCAATTGAAAGTTTTTAATTTACCTTTCTCAAGAAAATTAGGAGAACGTAATGTATCACCTTGTGTAATCTTAAAATCCTTTGCGCCATGCAAAAATAAATTCATTCTAGCAATTGCAGATGTAGATAGATTATTCTCCTGGCCATATATTCGGCCATACGTCATTTTATCGTTTTTCATGTAGCGTATGGCTTCTATTAGCATTCCTCCAGTCCCACAAGCTGGATCATAGACTGTTTCACCAATCTTTGGATCCAGAAGCATAATGAGAAGTTTGACAATGGAGCGTGGAGTATAAAATTCACCAGCATTCTTTTTTGATAAATCAGCAAATTTCTTAATCAGAAATTCATAACTATCTCCCATAACATCAGCCGAGTAATTCGCATTACCAACTTTTATTTTTGACATATGTTCTATTAAATTTTTTAGTCTCTCGTCTGAGAGTTTAGTTTTGTCAGTCCAATTAGCATCATCAAAGCTACTAAATACACCACTTAAAGTATCGGGGTTAGCACGCTCAATACCATTCATTGCTTTGACGATTGCAACACCAACATTTTCACTTGCTTCCCTGACATTTTGCCAGTGGCATCCCACAGGAATATCAAAACTGTGGTTCTCGGGAAATCTAGCATACTCCTCATCTCCACCAGAGCGCTCAAGTGCATCTTGAGTTTCTTCGTCGTAAACATCACTAATTCTCTTAAAAAAGAGGATTGGAGTCACATAACTTTTATACTCATCTTGGTTTATTGGTCCTCGCAGAATATTACAAGCCTCAAATAGATGATTAAATAGTTGCTGGCTTGTCGTCTCTTCATTTGTAGGAATCGAATCATTTAGTTCTTTCTCTGCTATTTCTACAGAGGACTGCATCATAGTTTTTCTATTCCCAGTCTGCACTTTGGTCTCTGCATTTCTTTCGATGCCAATACTACCGACTGAATTGATTTTTTCCATCTTTGATGGATAATTATTTTCAAACTCTACCAAAATCTTAAGTAGGCGCTCGTCAAGGAAGGTCAGAGCATGTTTTCTAATATCTGTAGGTATTCCATAGTAAGCTCCTGCGATACCACCTGTAATAGCTGCAATGGTATCGCTATCACCACCAATTGATATGGCGTTACGAATTGCATCTTCAAAATTTTTCGACTCGAAGAAAGCTTCCAAGGCTTGAGGAACAGTTCCCTGACAGCTCTCATTAAACTCATAATTATCACGTATTTCATCAAGGGAAAAATTCAACGGGTAATAATTCTTTGTTATATAGTCGCGAATCTCTAGCAAATTCTTTCCAGAACGCGCCAGGAAGATAGCAACAGCTGTTGCCTCTGCACCTTTTATCCCCTCAGGATGATTGTGTGTTACTTCTGTCACAGCTTTTGATAGTTGTTTCACTTCTTCCAGGGTATTTGCTACGAATCCACATGCACTGACACGCATCGCTGCCCCATTACCATAGCTGTTATATGGTTTTGGATTGTCAGAATATATCCATTCTCTGAAATGCCCACCATATCCACAGTTTGGGTAGTGTTGTCCGATATTCTGCATATACTTTACAGCATTTTCGGACAGGTCACTATAATCCGACTTGCTTTCTAACAGCGCTTTAGCTATAGCTAAAGTCATTATGGAATCATCGGTAACACTACATTTATACGTTAATAAATCAAATTGCTTACTCTTGTTATTATTCCATTCAAAACGGGAACCCACGATATCCCCGATAATAGCTCCTAACATAATGATACCTCCTATTAAAGTTCTCGTAGCTTATCTAAAACTTTATTCCAGCGTTTTTCAGCAACCTCAACAGTTTCTTTGTAGATTTCTAACTCTTTTTCATATTCATCAGCCTTCATATGTTGTTCTTCAATTGAAGGAACAGGTATTTCCAAGGCATTCAAGTCTTTATAGCTGATATTAATTACTGTACTTCCTTGTTGTACACCACTTATCATCTTTTGCCCAAGAGGGCTGTCTAAGAACAATTTTAAATACACGCTGCTAAGCATCTTTACTTCAGGTCGGATTACAATGATGTTAGATGAAGCGATGCATGGATAGCTCTGCTCGCGAAAGATAGAGGTTCTAATTGCAGTTCCTCTTGCAGGTATTAGTACGTCACCTTCTTTAAGAATGTAGTTTGAAATCTTACGTTCTTCTTCATCAAAGTGATCTAGACTATCATAATCAATATCGTAATCACCTATATTCGAGATGTTAACGACACCAACACTTCCGGTTGGGTCTTTTTTTGATACTGATTTTCCTCGGAAAACTTCAGCAACATCTCCCAAAGCAATTTTACGAATAGATGATTCTTGGAATTTTATCCACTCTTCATCTTGCTGAGAGAATATTTTATTTATACTCCAATCACCAAGTTCCTCAAGTTCCTCTAACATAACGAATGTTTCTTCATCGATAATAAATTTATTAGCCATATCACGTTTGTTCTTACGAGGACCAGATTTATATCGACGGACTATCACATCATCATCACCTGGCTTGGTATTTACAACATCGATAAGGTAAGTTTTAATCCCTGTTCCTTCAAACGCACCTTCTGGAAGTTCTGTAATTTCTTTTAAGCGATAAGTCTGTTGAACAAACTGCCTAAGCACTCCAATCTTTCCATGAGCAAATGTGATTCTTGCCGGCATTGTGATTATAAGCTCACCACCATTATTTGTATGAAGAAGCAGGTTTTCAAGCGCTACCGCATCTTGATCTCTACTCATAAAATTTTCATCTTCAGCAAGATTTCTTGTTCCGAAATTAGGTACAGAGAATATAAGATCGTAACGACTGTTTGTGAAACCGTATTGATATATACTTGCATTCAATATTTTTACATTTTTATAACCAGCAAAAATTCTGTTAATTATGTGAAAACTGATTTTTTCTTCAGTTGTAATGGTATAGTTGCAACCAGGATGTTCATCGATTAGTTTCTTTAGATTTGGAGCGAATTTTTCCCCTTCGGCAATAAGAACCTCATCTGCGTCAAGTTTAAAGCGACTGCCGTACTCTTCAAATAGAGCATTAGAAATTACTGAGTACCCACCATATCTTCTATCACTCTGAGCAATAATCAATTCCCAGTTGACCTCTCCCTTAAAAACATCATAGGCATTATACACTCTGGTAAATTGTGTCTTATCTCTAAACGGGTTAATAATATCGAGCCTATCTGCAACTGTCAGCATAGTCTCGTAGATTCGCTCTTCTGAATCATCATAAATATTTTTGTCAAAGTACTCTTCCTTTGTTTCAGCCACAAGAAGCGCAGCAGGAAGATAGGAGTCACTCTCAGTAAACCCTCTAAATAAATCTAAGTATTCAAAGGTGTTTTTTTCAATCTCGTTAGTCATAATTCATTTTTCCTCCTTACCAATAGCTGATTTGATAAATCAAGAATATCACGGTTTAACAAATTTGTCAATCGCTAATTTAACTTTTGGTACTTGAATACCAAATTGATATAAATTGCACCGTGGATATTGGCGTAAAAATACGGATGCGTTTATTTAATGATTGGCACCGGATTTTCTGGATAGCTATTTTAATTGCCTTCCACGTGCATATATATTTCAATTTCAACTTTCAATCTGATAGTCACATTGTCAACTCACTATTATTTTGCCAACCATCTTATCAACTCACTTAGTCATCGACGATATTTGTTGATGATTTTTCAAATTCACCAATCTTTGATAACTTCCCTAAAAGCAAAAAACCGTGATTATCCTTCCGGCTTAAAACCAGACCTCAAATCACGGAAAGCCTTTATTTACTTGTCTTATTACACTTTTATTTATCTACCCTTGACATCAATACTACCGTCTCAACGTGATAAGTCTGCGGGAACATATCGAATGGGAACACGGTATCACTAGTGTAACCAAGTTCAGCGAAAATATTCAAGTCACGGGCAAAGCTGTCTGGGTGACAAGAAATGTAGACAATTCGCTTCGGCGCAAGCCGAACCAAATTCTCGATAAACTCGCGGCTGCATCCCTTGCGTGGCGGATCAATCAATGCCACATCAACGGCTAAACCAGATTCTACCCATGCTTCAATCTGACTATCCACATTATTTTCAATAAACTCAACATTATGGATGCTATTAAGTTCCGCATTCAAGTCAGCACTCTTAACCGCTTGAGCAGCAACTTCAACACCATATACAAATTTTGCATTCTGAGCAAATAACATACTCATTGTACCAATGCCACTGTAAAAATCAGCTACCACATCATCTGCCTTCACCTCAGCTAAATCACGTGCTTTCTGATATAATTGCTCCATTTGCGCATGATTCACCTGGTAAAATGATTCTGGATACAAACGTACTTGCAAACCGTCATTGATAGCGTCAGTAATATACATCTCACCAAAGAATGCGCGACGGCTCTCACCTAAAATCTTGCTATTATGAGCGGTATTCACATTCTCAACCACACTCTTAATCTGCGGAAACTTTTGCACCATTGCTTCAGCTAAACGCACCAACGTCTTACGCTCTTTGCCAAAAGTCACAAACACCAACATATATTCGCCAGTTGCTTCTGCATGCTGAACAATTAAATGACGGAAATTCCCGGTACGACGCTTGCTGTCATAAGCCGAAATTTTCATCTGATTCGCTATTTCAACAAAATATTCCACCATCGCACTCGAAGTTTCATCGTGAATTGTGCTCCCGGCAAAAGGCACGATGTCATGACTTTTCTCCTTGAAAAACCCCGCGACAAGCGTTCCCTCCGGACCACTTGCCCGAACCGGTACTTGCATCTTATTGCGGTAATGCCACTCTTTTGGTGATTCTATCACCGGCATCACTACTGGCGGCTCAACCATATGTTTTTTCAACGCGGCAACGGTAATCAGCTCTTTAAAGCGCAGCTGCTCATCATACTTCATATGCTGTAACTGGCAAACACCGCTCTCATCAAGCGACTCAGTATCAACTTCTGCCCGCTCACTGCTCACCTTCACTAGCTTCACAATCTGCCCATAGGCAAATCGCTTCGCTACCTTAGTAATAACAATATCTGCAACCTCGCCCATCAATAACTGCGGCACAAAAATTGCCATACCTTCATGTTTCACTACACCCATGCCCTCATGGCTGTAATCCACACACTCAACATTTTTTAGTAATATATCTTTTTCCAACATATATAATCCTCCCGGTAAAAAAAGCCCACTTGCTCCTTGAGCAAGCGGGCTCCCGTTTTTATTGGTTACTATTATTTGACCATCTCAACTGGCCATCAGTTCCTTTGTTCGCAGTCCCAAAACTTGGGTATGGATGAATATTATCCTTGCTTGTAGGATCTTTGAGGTTAGCTTCTGTACTTATTTCATCCGGTGTTTCTTTCATAATGATAACTTGTGCTTCATATTTTTTAAACAAATCCGGATTACCACTGTTTTCAACAAATTTGTTGACGATTTTAGTCGCATCTTCTTTAGCATGACCAATCCAGCGATCATTAGGAACAGTTATATTAAAATATACAATACCGCCGCGTTCTTCGATTTCAATAGCGACAGTTGAAGTTTCACCCTTCATCTGCTCTGCTGTTTCAGTAAATAATTTGCTGTCTAACGCAGGTCGGTCTTTTAAACGATATGATGCATTATCAACACCGTATACCGGTGATGCTTCTGGTTCCCAGAAGAAGTAAATAACGGCAACAATACCAACAATAATTGCTGTTAACACAGTAATCGCCATAAAAGCAATCCAAATGCGGCGAGCACGAACTCGTCCTTTAGGTGGTTTTTTAGTTGTTTTGTTTCCTTTACCGCCTCTTGTATCCGCAGCAGCATTTGCTTTTCGGCTCATATTTGCATCCTCATTTTTAGTGCTTGCTTTACTGCTTGCACTATTATTTTGGTCATCGCGAATCGGCGTTGAGATAATTGTATTCTCATCAACACCTTGATTCGTTTCGACTGGTTTATTATCAGCACTCGCGTTATTTCTTGAACGACGGCTGTTTTTTTCGTTATTTGTATCCATCGGTTAACTCCTTGGCATTTATTATCGCTATTATCATATCATATTTCTTAAAAGCAAACAAATTACTATTTTGTAAGTTTATTTCTATAATTAAAAAGTATTTCCCCTATATTGTACTAGCGCTTTTTAATTTCTGCAAGCAACAATTTATTCACCAGCGGCGGATTGGCTTGCCCTTTCGTCGCTTTCATAATTTGACCCACCAAGAAGCCGATTGCGCGATCTTTTCCATTCTTAAAATCTTCGATTGATTGCGGGTTGTTATTGAGTACTTCATTAATGATCGGAACCAGCACTGACTCATCAGAAATTTGGGCAACACCAAGTGATTCAATAGCTGCTTTAACACTATCCCCGGTACTAATAACTTGTTCGAAAACAGACTTAGCAATTTTCGACGAAATTGATCCATCGCCAATTGCACTCAAGAGATCAGCCAAATGCTGCGGTTGCAATTTAGTCGCTTCTAATTCAACTTGTTCCTTATTAAGATACCCCTGAATCTCACCCATCAACCAGTTTGCTGCCTGTTTAGGATCAGCACCTAGCTGAATCGTTGCCTCAAAGAAATTCGAAGTTGCCTTGTTAATAGTAATAACATGAGAATCATAATTAGAAAGTCCTAATGCATCATTATACCGCTGTTGCCGTGCACGCGGTAATTCCGGAAGTGTCGCTTTAATACGCTCAATCCATGCCTCATCAACATAGATAGGGTTTAAATCCGGCTCTGGAAAGTAACGATAATCTGAAGCCGTCTCTTTGGTCCGCATCAGCACTGTCGTGCGTGCTGCATCATCATAGCGCCGCGTCTCTTGCACAATCATGCCGCCACTCATCAATGTTTTTTGATGACGCTCAACTTCAAGTTCCAAAGCACGTTGCATATTTGATATTGAGTTAATATTTTTAATTTCCGTTTTTACCCCGAATGCAGCAGCACCGATTGGGCGAATTGAAATGTTAGCATCAGCTCGCATTGAGCCTGCTTCCATACGGCCATCAGAAACATCAGTATATAAAAGAATCGCTCTTAGCGCCTCAACATAAGCCGCTGCCTCTTCTGGTGATCGCATTGAGGCATCAGTAACAATCTCAACTAATGGTACACCTTGGCGGTTGTAATCAACCAGTGAGTAACCATTATAATGCGTAGACTTACCGGCATCTTCTTCAATATGAATTCGTTCGATACCGATTCTTTTTACAACGCCATCTAGCTCAATTTCAACAAATCCGTTGCGACCGATTGGTGTTCGGTCTTGGGTAATTTGAAAGGCTTTGGGATTGTCCGGATAAAAATAATTTTTCCGGTCAAAACTCATATGTTGGGTAATTTCGCAATTTAACGCTAATGCTGCCTTTAAAGCAAAATCAATCACATCACGATTCAATGTTGGCAGGACTCCAGGATATCCCCAGTCAATAACGTTGGTGCTGCTGTTTTCAACTGCACCATAAGTTACTAAACTTGGAGAATAAATTTTCTTATTGGTTTTTAACTCTGCATGGACTTCAATTCCGATAACCGTTTCAAAATTCATCCTAGTTTCCTCCCTTCATTTCTGGTTTTATTTGGTAATATTTAGTCGCTTGTTCAAAAGCATAAGCAAACTGATAAATACCTACTTCATCAAAAGCTTTACCTGTCAATTGCAATCCGACCGGTAAACCCTCTTTAGTAAATCCGGCTGGTACTGATATTGCCGGTAAACCAACAAGGTTTGCCGGAATAGTTAGTAAATCGTTTAAATATACTTTAACTGCATCTTTACTATGCTCACCAATCTTAAACGGTGCGTCTGGTGTTGTTGGGCCTAAAATAACATCGTATTCTTTGAAGATGACGTCAAAATCTTGTTTGATAACCGTACGTAATTTTGCAGCTTGCATATAGAATGCATCATAGTGACCGGCACTCAGGCAATATGTTCCGACTAAAATTCGTTTCTTTACTTCTGAACCGAAACCTTCTGCACGTGACTTCTCATAGATATTATCTAAATCAGTTGTATTATCAGCACGATAACCATAACGAATACCATCGAAGCGCGCTAAGTTAGAACTTGCTTCACATGGTGCAATAATATAATATGCCGGTACGACATAATCTAAATGCGGCATCCGCACAGTTTCAACAATTGCGCCCATACCACGATACACTTCAATTGCTTCAAGCACCCGTTCACGAATTTCCGGATTAATCGCATCACTCATATACTCTTCCGGCACCGCAATCTTCTTTCCTGCCATTGAAGTTTCAAGTAACTCACTGAATTTAGGTACTTCTTGTACTGAACTGGTTGTGTCCATCTCATCACGTCCGGCAATTGCCTCAAGTACAACAGCATTATCTTCTACCGTTTTACTGAAAATACCGATTTGGTCTAATGATGAAGCAAATGCCACCACACCAAATCGCGAAATCCGACCATATGTCGGTTTCAATCCAACGGTGTTGGTAAATGCTGCCGGTTGACGCACCGAACCACCGGTGTCGCTGCCCAAGGCTGCTTTAACAAGTCCGGCAGCGACTGCTGCCGCGCTTCCACCGGAAGATCCGCCGGGCACATAATCCAGATTGTATGGATTATGTACCGGACCAAAGTGTGATGACTCATTGCTTGAACCCATAGCAAATTCATCCATGTTTAATTTTCCCATGTTGATACTGCCGGCAGTACGTAAACGTTCTGCTACGGTTGCATCGTAAAGCGGATCAGTAAAGTTTTCCAGCATTTTAGAGCCGCAGGTAGTTGCCAAATCGCGAGTGACAATATTGTCTTTAAGCGCGACCGGAATACCTGAGAGTAACTGGTTTTCTTGAAAATCAGTTACTTGGCTTTTCACATAATCAGTATCAAAAGTGATGAAACTATTGAGTTTTGGATCGAGTTCAGTAATACGATCTACACTTTCCTGAATCAATGCTTGAGCAGTTATTTCCTTATTATCGAGCTTGTTGCGTAATTCTTTGATTGATAAATCGAGTAGACTCATATAATTTCCTCCTTCAATACAGTTGGTACTTTTACCTGATTATTTTCTGATTCCGGGGCATTATTCAGTAATGCTGCCGTATCCTGTTTGAATTCTAAAGCTTCATCACGATAAATAAATGGTTCCGGATTTGGATGGAACATCGGTTCTACATCGCTTAAATCCAAATGTTGAATATCTTCAATCATCGCCAGAACAGTATTGATTTTACTCTCAACATCAGCGATTTCATCTTCGGTAATTTCTATTTTAGATAGTTTCCCAAGTTTTAAAATATCATCACGGGTTAATTTTAACATGTTTTTTTCCTCCGTTTTTTTTTTGTAAAAATTGCAATTCCTGACTGAGTATCTGCTCGCGCCCGCTTCAGGTCCAAGGACCGAAACCGGCGAACGATCTTATTCCAAACCAGCAGCTGCCAGTACTTCAAGAAATGCGGCATCATCAAGTAGTTCCACGCCCAGTTCCTGAGCTTTGGCTAACTTGCTGCCGGCTTTTTCACCGTATACAAGGTAGTCGGTCTTACTGCTGACGCTTGAGCCGGTCTTACCGCCTAAAGCTTCAATTTTGGCTTCCGCCTCATCACGGCTCATCGTTGAAAGTGTCCCAGTCACTACTACACGTTTATTCTGGAATGGTGAGCCGGTAATAATTGCGGCTTTTTTCTCGGTGTCCATACGGACGCCGTAGCCTCGCAATTGTTCAATCAGTTCTTGATTCTTTTGGTCGGTGAACCAATCAGCAACTGATTCGGCGATAATCCCACCGATTTCATCAATGCTCTGTAATTCTTCTTTGCCGGCAGTGCTTAAGGCATCAATAGTAATATATTGCTGCGCTAATACTGTGGCTACTTTTTGACCGACATGCCGAATGCCTAATCCAAAGAGCAGGCGTTCGAGCGGATTTTGTTTTGAAGTTGCAATCGCCGCCAATAAGTTTTCGGTTGATTTTTGACCAAAACGTTCCAGCTCAATCAAATCTTCGTAGTTTAAGGTATATAGGTCAGCGAGTGAGTGAATCAATCCCGCTTGGTATAGTTGTTCAACAATCTTGTCGCCAAGTCCATCAATGTTCATCGCATTGCGGCTGGCAAAGTGGATTAAACCTTCAATGACTTTCGAATCACAGTCAGGGTTTACGCAGTAGTATGCTGCTTCGCTCTCTTTACGGATAAGCGGCTGGCCGCAAGACGGACAGACGGTTGTCATTTTAAATGGCTCGGTGTTTTCCGGGCGTTCAGTGAGAACGACGCGGGCAACCTCGGGGATAACATCGCCGGCTTTGCGGATGATAACTGTGTCGCCGACGCGAATGTCTTTGCCGGTAACGAAGTCTTCATTGTGCAGGGTTGCGCGGCTTACCAGTGAGCCGGCGACGCGGACCGGGTCAAGGACAGCGTTTGGTGTTACCTGGCCGGTGCGGCCGATGGTGAAGATGATGTCCTGCAAGGTAGTTGCAACTTCTTCAGCCGGAAATTTATAGGCAATTGCCCATTTTGGAGCTTTTGCGGTAACACCGATTTGCTCATAGAGGCGGCTGTCATTTACTTTGATAACAATGCCATCAATTTCATATGGTAATTCATGGCGGTGCAGCGTCCAGTGATTAATAAATTCAAAAACAGCATTGATATTTGGGCATACAGTTGTCACCGGATTGGTTGGGAAATGTAATTCGCCAAGATGCGCCAGCATTGAACTGTGTTTACCGTCAGTTGTAAGCTGTTGGTAGGTTTCGATTGGTGCACCGTAGACGAACATTGCTAAATCGCGCGAAGCGGCGATTTTTGAGTCAAGCTGACGGATTGAACCGGCAGCGGCATTGCGCGGATTAGCGAATAATGCTTGTTCTTCTGCAGCCCGGGCATGGTTTAGTTTTTCAAAACTTGATTTGGGCATATATACTTCGCCACGAACCTCTATCGAGAGAGGTTCGTCCAATTGTAAGGGAATGTTTTTCACGGTGCGAATATTATGGGTGACATTTTCTCCCGTGACACCATCGCCACGCGTTGCCCCCATAACCAGTTTTCCGTTTTCATATATCAAGGTCATAGCCAGACCATCTATTTTCAATTCACAAACATATTCAATATCTTCTTGCCCGATCGCCTGAGCAATACGTTTATTGAAATCATTTAAATCTTGTTCATTAAAGGTGTTCGCTAAACTTTGCATTGGTGAAGCATGGACAACTTTTTCGAATTTGCTGATAACCATACCGCCGACTCTAACGCTCGGTGAATTGTCATCTTTATACTCTGGGTGTTCTGCCTCAAGACGGACTAACTCATTCATCAATTTATCATAAATATAATCTTCTACCGTAGATGCATTTAAGGCATAATATTCATAATTATATTGATTCAATTGTTTCCGTAATTCCTGAATTCTTTTTTGTACGTCAACCATTGTTTTTTCGCCGTCCTTTCAGTTTTTCAGTTACCCAACTATTATAACATAAATAGCCTATGGCGCCTATTAAACTTTGCTGTTTTTTCTTCACGTAAAAATCATTTTATTTACAATACTATTTGTGTTATAATTGGTCTGTTAGTCGAGGTGAGAATTACAATGAATGATTGCATTTTTTGTCAAATAATCGAACATCATATACCATCTTACAAAATTTATGAGGATGAGCATGTTTATGCATTCTTGGATATCAGTCAGGCGACAAAGGGACATACTTTAGTTGTTCCAAAAAAACATTGCCGTAATATTCTTGATGCTGACCCGGAAACGGTTAGTCAGGTATTTGCTGCGGTTGCAAAAATAGCAGTTCATCTGAAAGATAAACTGCACGCAGATGGTATTAACGTTACAACCAATGCTGAACCGAGTGCCGGCCAAGTTGTTTTTCACTGGCATGTGCATATTTTACCTCGTTATAATGATATGGACGGATATCAACAAATTTTTGATAATACCGAGCCAACAACTGAAACATTAGTTGCGTTGGCAGAAACCATTGCACTTTAGAAAGAAAGGGAGTTATTCATTTATGAATAAACATATTAAAAGAGTATTTGCTGCAATTGCGGTACTTGCATTAGGAAGTGGACTAGCGGCTTGTGGAACGCCACCGGAAGTTGTTAAAACTACATTAGCAACTGTTGATGGCGTAAATGCTGATGTTAGCAACTGGGATGCATTATTTGCAAGTGAGGGATCTTCAAACAATAATGCTTCAAGTTCAAATAATAATACTGAGGCAGCAGGTGATCCGACCCAACGTGTCGTTGATGCTATTCATCTGCAAGTATTAAAAAATCCAGTATCAGGATTAACTGTAGACAAAAAGAATGTTGAGAAAATCCTTGATAATTTAAAATCACAATATGGTGATAAGTACTTAACCCAAATGAGCAGCACATTACCATATCCGGTTTATACCGAGGAAGACTTAATTGAGTATATTGAATTGTATGATTTACAAAATCAATTATTTGCTCAAGCAATCCCGGTAACTGACGAAGAAATCAGCGCCAAATACTTAAGCGATTACCAAAAACAAGTAGATGCTGAACATATCCTCATTGAAGATCAAGCACAAGCACAAAAAGTACTTGATGCTATCAATAATGGTGAATATACCGTTGATGATGTTGTTAAAAATGTTGCCGAATTAAACGCAGCTGCATCAAGCACATCTACCAACAATAACGTTGAGTCAATCGTTGGTGATGATGTTGTTATTAAAGAAGCCAGTGACCTTGGATTCTTCGGTAAAGGTAAAATGGTTGCACCATTTGAAGCGGCAGCATTTGCTTTAGCAGAAGGCGAAACAACTGCTGAATTAGTAAAAACTGATTATGGATACCACATTATCTATGCTAAAGAAATTAAAGAGCAACCATTGGATGCTAAGTTGCAAGAAACAATCATTCAAGAGATTCGTAGTTCTAAGAAAACTCAAGATATTTACGATACTGAAATCAACAAGCTTATTGCTCAAGTTGAAATTGTATTCTTAAATGATAAAGCCAAAGAATTATACGATGCTTATGCAGTACTCCATGAAACACCAGTTGACGAAACCGATTCAAGCAATAATAATTCTTCAAACAATAATTAATATGTAAAACAAAAGAGAAGCTCTTGTAGCTTCTCTTTTTTAGTTATTCTTTGCCCTTCTTTTTATCATTTTTAAATTGTTCAATGCGTTCTTTATTTTTTTGTTTATTATTTTTGAAATCTTTTTTTATTTGTTGATTATGAAAGAAACGATGTATCCATTGGCTGCTTTGATCCGAAAATAGAAAAAAACAACAATTATGAGTGCAACAATAAATAAAATCATAGTAATTACATCCCTTCTGATTTTTTATTAAGATATGTGCCAATAATATAACACATGGCAAGATAGAAAATAATATAGCCCGTCTCGATGATAACAAATGTCAACAGCATGCTTAACCCCGGCAGAACTCCGCCCCAAAATAGCCCATACCAAATAATAATATTTAAAATCAGCGGAATAGCAGCGGCTCCCAGCAGTCGTACTTTATTATCAACTATTTTAAAAAGGCATTTAAATATAATAAAAGTCAGCAATACATTTAGTGGTAAGCAAATAAGATGATAAATTCCTGACATCACTATCGTCATTGCAATCTCGATTCCGTCCAAATAATCGCCTCCAAGCATATAGAATTATTATAACTAAACGCAATTATTAAAAAAAGTCCAAATATTTGGGCTGTTTTATATTTCTCTGTTAAAACTAATAAAAAAAGCGCCCGGCCCGGGCGCTTTTTTTCACACTTCCTATAAAACTTTAGCAATCATCGCAACATGATTGAAGTATTTGCCATCCTCAGCAGCCATCATATGCACATCACCTTGAGCATAAGGATTCGGACTTAACAGCCACTCATTCCATGCTTGTTGGTGACAATCTAATTCAAAAACATTAACAACTTCTACCGCATCACATTGGCTCCATAATTCACGCCACCAAGTAACTGAATGCATATGCATCTCACCATCAATCCAAAATGGTTTTAAAGCCTCCGGCACTGATTTAAATTCAGTTTGCAAGCCCGGAACCGCAACAACAATATATCCACCAGGTTTAACAAGAGCGGCAACATTTTCTAGCATCTCTACACCCTCACCAAAATAGTGGTAGGCATCCACCGAGACGATATAGTCGAAGTAACTATCAGCAAATGGCAAGTGTCTGCTGGCATCAACGCGAACCGGCATAACCTGCTCGGCTATGCCACGCTCAATAAAACGCCGATAGTTTTCGCTTGGATCTACCCACAAGTCAGCAGCCACAATTTGCGCTGCAAAGTTTTTGGCCAAATAAAGCGTAGAAAGTCCGGCACCACAGCCTAAATCTAAGATTCTGCCGCTTGGGTGCTCAGGCAGGTAGCCGAGCAACACTTCCATAACCCGCATCGAGTTTGGTCCCATCATTGTTTCTAGTAAAAATTCAAAATTATTATGTTCTTTTATAAAATTATCAGTAAAATTTGTTTTCATTATTTTTTCCTTTCGCAATAAAGTCTTCTGGAAAATAAAAAAATACAGTTATTAACTGTACTACAAATAATACTATTCAGTATGAACAGCACACATTCTCCGTAAGACAGTCAAGATAACACAAACAGAACAAGTTTTCACTTGCTTCCCTTTGGTGCAGGACAATTCTCTACAGAGTTACCGGCATTCACACACTCCCTTTACCTAATGTGCCTTAACTATAGCATAAAAGCAAAGCAACGGTCAAACTTCTGTCCTACTCTTTTAGTATGCTTAGTAATTGTTTGATTGTATTCTCCATTTTGGTAATTGTTGCAGTGTCAGTAATTGCATTACTATTATCAATTTGCTTGTGTAAAAGCAGATTAGTGTAATTTGTTTGTCGCAGTTCACTTTGCTCATCAATGATGACAATATAATAGTTGGATATTGAATTACCATCATAAAGCAACAGCGCCAACGGCTGATAATACATTTCTTCACCATAAATTTTGTAGACATCAGTTTGATTGTGATTACCACCGTAAATGTATTCAAAACACTCATCTGTATCAGATTCAAGTTTAATAATTTGTCCGGCCAATCTTTCCAGCAATGCATTTATTAGCGGCTCAGTAATAACAACACTAGAATATGGACTGCCCAATAATTGTTTTTGGCTGTAAATAATTTGTTGCGGTGTGTATATATCGCGTGGAATTGAGCTTTTGTTTTTCTGATTCACAGTAACTCACCGACCTTTCCTCTTCTTTATTATAACAAAAAAACCGGTCGCCGTACGGGCGACCGGTTTTTAAACTATTAATATGCAGTAAGTGGTTTAGTGTTAGGAGTCGTTTCAAACTCTTCATCCATATCAGCATTACTGTTAGTCGTAAATTGACTGTTGTACAAATCAGCATAGAAGCCATTTGCTTCAAGGAGCTGGTCATGAGTTCCTTGTTCAATAATGTCACCGTGATTCATTACCAGAATCATATCAGCATTTCGAATAGTTGAAAGCCGGTGAGCAATTACAAAGCTAGTTCTTCCTTCCATGAGTTTGCTCATCGCATCTTGAATCAATAACTCAGTACGAGTATCGACTGAACTTGTAGCTTCATCAAGAATAAGGATTTCCGGATTAGCTAAAATTGCCCGCGCAATGGTAAGCAATTGTTTTTGACCTTGCGAAATATTTGAAGCATCCTCATTAACAATTGTGTCATACCCGTTTGGTAACGTCCGGATAAAGTGATCGGCGCTGGCAGCTTGCGCGGCAGCAATGATTTGTCCGTCCGGTGCACCTTGATTCCCATAAGCGATATTATCACGAATAGTTCCGTTAAAGAGCCATGTATCTTGTAATACCATACCAAACATTTGCCGTAAATGACCTCGATCCATTTTTGTGATATCAACACCATCTATGTAAATATGTCCGGCATTTAATTCATAGAAACGCATTAACAAATTGACCAATGTTGTTTTCCCGGCACCGGTTGGCCCGACAATTGCAATTGTCTGTCCCGGTTTTGCCTCAATATTCATGTCATGGATAAGGATTTTATCATCATTGTAACCAAACTTAACATGATCAAATACCACATGTCCTTTAGGATGCTCAATAACAACCGAATCAGCAGCTTGAGCGACTTCTTCCTGCTCTTCTAACAACTGGAATACCCGTTCGGCAGCAGCAACAGTCGATTGAATAACATTGGCAATATTGGCAACTTGCATAATTGGTTGGTTAAATTGTTGGGAATATTGCAGGAAGGCCTGAATATCCCCTACCGGCAACCCATAACTGATAGCAAATAATGAACCAACTACCGCTAATAACACATAACTGATATTACCGACAAATTTTAATGCTGGCATAATAACTCCAGACATAAATTGTGCTTTCCAGCCATAGCCATACAATTCTTTATTGTTTTCTTCGAAAACCCGAACAGATTCATCCTCACGACCAAATGCTTTAATAACATTATGGCCTGAATACATTTCTTCAACATGACCGTTCACATCACCCAATGAACGTTGTTGGCCAACAAAGTATTTCTGTGAACGTTTGGCAATCATCATTGTCACTACCGCACTGACAGGTAATGAAAGCAGTGCAATCAATGTCATCTGCCAGTTGATTGTAAGCATCATAATCAATACCCCGCCAATTGTAACAACCGCAGTAATTAATTGTGTCAAACTTTGTTGCAAAGTTGTACTGATGGTATCAATATCATTAGTTACCCGACTCAGCACATCACCATGTGAGTGATTATCGTAAAAGCGTAATGGTAACTTAATCAATTTAGCATTAACATCTCCACGCATCTGCAACACAATTTTTTGCGAAATGCCGGCCATAACAAATTGTTGTACAAACGAGAACAATGCACTACCAATATATAACATAGCAACGAAAATCAGAATTTGTGCAATACCAGTAAAGTCAATACCGGCACCCGGCACTTTCATCATCATTTTTATATAGCCATCAAACACCATCGTTGTCGCTTCACCTAAAATTTTCGGGCTCCAAATACTGAATGTTGTACTTAAAATAGCAAATATAAACACAACCACCAAACTAAAAGTATGTGGTTTTACATAACGAATCAATTTTCCAAGCGTTCCCTTGAAATCTTGTGCCTTTTCTGCCGGACGACTCATCGCCCCCGCTGGACCGCCACCCGGTCCACCACCACGAGGAGCAGGCTTATTCACTTGTGTTTTATTATTTTCACTCATGCCAATTCCTCCTCTGATAATTGTGATAAGACAATCTCTTTATAGACAGCTGAATTTAAGAGCAATTCCTCATGCGTCCCCATATCAGCAATTTTGCCATCATCCAAAACAATGATACGATTAGCATGCATAACTGAGCTGACCCGCTGACCGACTAAAATGACCGTTGAATCCTTGGTTTCAGGGGCCAAGGCTTCACGGAGCTTCGCATCAGTTTTGAAGTCCAAAGCCGAGAAGCTATCATCAAATATATATACCTCTGGCTTTCTGACTAAAGCCCGGGCAATCGCAAGCCGTTGCTTTTGCCCGCCGGAAACATTAGTTCCGCCTTGAGCAATCATAAAGTCATATTTTTCATCCTTGCGCTCAATAAAGTCCGTTGCTTGAGCAATATCTGTTGCATGGCGAATTTCGTCCATGCTGGCATCTTCTTTCCCATAACGGATATTGTGTGCAATCGTACCGGCGAACAATACCGACTTCTGCGGTACATAACCGATTTTAGAACGTAAGTCTTCCTGAGCTAAATCAGTAATATTTACGCCATCAATCAATATTTCACCATCACTTATATCGTAAAACCGCGGAATCAAGTTCACTAATGTTGATTTTCCAGCACCAGTACCACCAATAATTGCCGTTGTTTCACCAGCTTTCGAAGTGAAGCTGATATTTGAAAGTGCTGGTTCTTCTGCGCCAGGATAATGGAAAGTAACATTACGGAACTCAACCATACCTTTTACATCAGCCGGAGTTTGTACTACATGGCTGGTATCACCGATTTCAGGTTCAACACTGAATACTTCATTAATCCGCGATGCCGAAGCACTTGCTCTTGGCATCATAATGAAGATAACTGACATCATAACAAAGGCCATCATAATTTGCATTGCATATTGGATGAAGGCAAAAATATCCCCGGGAGCCATACCGCCATCAGCAACATTATGCGCTCCAAACCACATGATCGCAATTGATGTAAAGTTCAAGATGATCATCATCACCGGCATCATAATTGCCATTAAACGGTTCACTTTAATTGCTGTTTTGGTTAAATCTTTATTCGCATCATTAAAGCGTTCTTCTTCAAAAGCTTCTTTATCATATGCTCTAATAACCCGAATTCCGATTAAACGCTCACGCAACACTAGATTCAAATGATCCAGTTTTTTCTGCATTGTTTTAAATAATGGTACCGCACTACCGCCGACAACAAGAATTAGAATGAGCAACAGCGGAATTGAAGCTAGAAATATCCAAGATAAATCAATACTTGTTCGCATTGCCATAATGATACCACCGACTGCCATAATCGGCGCCCCTAGTACCATCCGGAAAATCATCACCGTCACGTTTTGAATTTGCATAACGTCATTCGTATTTCTGGTAATCAATGAAGCCGTGCTTAATTCATCAAACTCATGAAGTGAGAATTGTTCTACATGGCGAAAGAGTTTACCACGCACATCACGGCCAAAACCGGCGGCCACGCGCGAAGACAAGTAACTGGCAATAATTAATGCTGTCATACTAATAAAAGTAACCCCCAGCATTTTAATCCCTTCAGACCAAACAAAATCAATATTTTGTTTAGCAACCCCATCATTAATAATACTTGCTGTGAGCGTTGGTAAATATAAATCAGCCATTGACTGAATAAATACAAACAACACAATTCCAATAACCATTATCCAATATGGTTTCAAATATTTTGCATATAGTTTTATCATTTAGTGTCCTCCTTACGTTCTTGCTGAACTTTTGTAGCGTACTTGTATGTTTTTCGTAAAATCTCAACTAACTTCTCTGTATCCTCTTGCCCAAGATAGTCTGCTAATCCTTGCAAAGTCTCGCGAAAATTCTTGCGTACTTTTTCAGCTTGTTCAAAGCCATACTTGCTCAAGCGAATATAAGCCACTCGCCGATCATCTTGATTATGATATCGCTCAATGAACCCATTAGTTTCTAACGAATGAATAATCGGTGAAATCGTCGAAGGTGCAAGTTCCAGCAGTTTACCCAAATCAGAAATTTTCAAATCACCTTGGCCGCTATGTTTGCGTAAATACATGATAATCATTTGCTCATTACGTTTTAAATGTTTTCCCGGTTCATGAGCCAGATTATGACTTACTTTACGTAACATATTAATTGAATGTAATAATTCAATTGCCAGGTTCTCCTCTTTATCAGCCATTTTTTCACCTCTTATCATTTTATTCCCAAACAGTTCGTATACAGAACTATTCTGATACCATACTATTATACAACTTTTATGATAAAAGTAAAGTGATATTGTTTAAAAAAACAAAAAATCCAGGGGCGCGTAAACGCGCCCCTGGATTCTAATTTTTCCCTACTATAAATGAGAGGTCATAATTGTCATATTGCCATCAATTGCAATAGTACCAAAACCTGCCGGAACCAATAAGTGGTCTCCTTTTTGCACTTGGTGTTCGCCAATAGTGCCGCTACCATCCAAGATACTTACATTTAAAAACGGATGTGTTTGTTCAATTGCAAACGGTCCGGTAATTTTATATTTTTCTACTGTGAAGAACTCACTATGAACATAAGTTGTTTTCACGGCATTATCAAATGTTTCTACACTTGGGGTGATTTTCGGTAAATCTTGTGGAACTTTTGTCACATCAATTGATTTTGCTACATGCAATTCACGCGGATTACCTTGATCATCAAGTCGGTCATAATCATATAACCGGTATGTTGTATCGCTTGATTGCTGAGTCTCCAAAATGAGAGTTCCTTTGCAGATAGCATGGACTGTTCCCGCCGGTACATAGAAAAAATCACCAGGTTTCACTGATACCTTATGCAATAACGCATCCCAAAGTCCTTTTTCAATCATTGTTTCAAATTGAGCTCTGGTTTGGGCATTATGTCCATAAATAATATGAGCATCTTCATCACAATCAAGAATATACCAACACTCCGTTTTCCCTAAGCCACCATTTTCATGCGCATTGGCGTAAGCATCGTCAGGATGCACCTGAACACTTAAGTCAGCTTTAGCATCAAGAATTTTGATTAATAATGGAAACTCGCTACCACTGATTCCACCAAATAACTCACGATTTGTTTGCCACAAATCAGCTATTGTTTTACCGGCAAATTCACCATTTTTTACTTTGGTCGGGCCAGCTTCATGACCACTGATTGCCCAGCATTCGCCAGTGGTTGAGGTTGGAATATCATACCCATAAACATCATGTAATCGGGTCCCGCCCCAAATACGGTCTTTAAATTCGGGTTCTAAAAATAAAATATCTGTCATTACTCTGTCTCCAATCCTAATTCAAGTAATCCGGGTGCGCCAAATATGCCGCGCCAATTAATCCAGCATCGCCACCAAGCTCTGGTAAACGCAAATTAATCTTATCTCGTAAGCCTTCATAAACTTTTGGCTGTATATGCTCAGGTAGCTTTTCAAGCAACCATGGGTTATGCAGCACCACAGAACCACCAATTACAAATACTTCCGGATCAATAACTTGCATAACCGAAGCCAATCCACGTGAAAAATGCTCCAGCCAAAGTTCAATAATTCCCATTGCCGCCATATCGTTTTGGGCATATTGCTCAAAAATATACGCCGCATTGGTCCCCGGACCATATACTTTTTGTGCCTGAAGATTTAATGCACTGCCACTACATAGACTTTCAAGTGTACCGGCATATAAACTATCATGTTTACGATCATCATCAGCTACAATCATACAGCCAATCTCGCCGCCATACCCATATGCACCCTCAAGCAAATGTCCATTAACAACAATTCCGCCGCCAACGCCAGTGCTGACAGTAATGAACACACTGCTTTTGCATCCTTTACCGCCGCCAAAAACTGCTTCGGCAAGACCAGCAACATTGGCATCATTATTCAAATAAACCTCGCGACCGGTTCCTTGGCGCATCAATTCAACAATCGGTGTGCCTTCCCAGCCAACTAAATTAGGTGTTTTCAAAATAATTCCATTATCTAAATCCAATGGTCCGGCACTACCAATGCCAATCGCTGAAGCTTTTCGCTCGGGATCAACTGCATCCACCATGCTAATCATTCTGGCAATCGCATCCGCCGCACCCTTTTGGGTCTCCGTCGCTTGCTCCTCTTTCCTAACAATCGTTGTACCATCCTTAATCAAAGCAACCCGCATATTCGTTCCGCCAAGATCAATACCAATCGTATACACTCCCATACTGCACCTCACTCATAATATTTCCTGTCTCTCTAATTGTAGGCGTTTTCGCTACAAAAGTAAATTGCAATACCGCCTTTTTTCCTAAAATTTTCATAAATAATCTTTGTTTTTGATAAAAGCTGAATAATTGATGGATAAAAATAAAAATCCCAACCAGTAAACTGGTTGGGATTTTCTCATTTCAAAAATTCGCGTATACATGCAGCACTATTAGGAACAATATGCTTTGCTAACTCCTGTACACCAGGCTCCGCATAATCAAAGCTGTAACTCTGTACGCCTTCAACAGCAAACATTGGAATATCATTCCATGAATCACCAATAGCATAAATCATCTCCGGCTTCACCTTGGTTTCCTGCATCAAGAATTCAATACCGGTTCCTTTAGAAATATTTTTAGGACCAATATCCAAGAAAAACTTATTACGGAAGCAATCAACAACATCTCCGAATTTCGCTTTTATTTCTGCATCGAGCGCCATAGCTCGTTCAATTGCGCTATTCTCTTCACGCTCATATGGCTGTAAATTCAAAAACAAAATTTCTGGTGGCGTCGCCAGAAATTCCTGATAAGAAAGTACGCTGCGGTACTCACCCATCTGGAAATTCTCGTAAATCCGCTCGACGACAGTCATCTCGCGGCCATTACTTGTCGCAATAAAATACTCATCCGCCTCAAAATAATGCTTAATAATATTCATCGCAACTTCATGCTCAATTGCTTGTTCATAAATAACATTGAAATCACGATCCATAATCAACGCCCCGTTTGAAAGGATATAATAATCAAAAGGTACCTGGATACGTTGATCAAACTCAAGCATACCATTCATATCGCGCCCGGTTGCCACTGCCATATAATGACCAGACTCGCGCAATTTATGAACCATAGCAACGTCTTCATCGTGCATCATATGATCTTTAAAAGCAATTGTACCATCTAAATCGGTTACATATAATTTCTTTTCCATAGTTGTTTGCCACCTCAATATTATTTTAAAAACTTACGAATAGCTGCTGCTGAATCACTGACAATATGTTTGGCATGTTGATGTAAAGCCGGCTCCGCATAATCAAAGCTATAACTCTGTACATCATCAAGCTGGAACATTGACAAATCATTCCAAGAATCGCCAATAACCAATGTATCACTTAATGATACACCCAAATCTCCGGCTAAAGCCGTCACTGCATTTCCCTTCGAGCAATTTGCCGGCACAACATCAATAAACTCGTCATTCCGATAGCCAACAACCCGATCGCCATAACGGCTCGTCAAACTCGCTCGCAATGCCTCCGCCCGCTCAATTCCATTCGCGCGGCCGGCAGCTACCGGATGCATATTCATAAAACTAATCTCCGGCATCTCATTTACAAAATAATCATATGGCTTAATTTGAATCGCGCCATTATCATTCCCCATTTGGAAGTTATGATAATCCTTTTCCACAATAATAAAATTATCACCATCACTAACCGCCATCTGATACTCACCGGTCGGATAATACTCCATAATAATCTCGCGGGCAATATCGGTTGGCACCGTAACCCGGTGTAGAAGATTATGATTTACATCAAATAATGTAGAGCCGTTGGTCAAAATATAATAATCAAAATGAATATCAGCCATGCGCTCAAACTCTCGGATACCAGATAGGTTACGTCCTGTAGCCATAACCATATAGTGCCCCGAACGCCGCAATTCATGCAACATTTCAACATCTCGGTCATGCACCTTATCCTTAAAAAGCAAGGTTCCGTCAAGATCAGTTACATACATCTTTTGTTTCATTCCACTGTCACTCCCGTTCCCCTCAATTATACACCATTCGACTATCCTTTGCTTTTCCTTTTATGAAAAAGCTTAAGCAGTTGTAAAAACAGACAATCCCTCAAGGCTTGTCTGTTTTTGTTTAGCATTTTGATTAATGCCAGTTATTCAATTAGTAAATTATGCTGTTTCAAGAAAGACAACTTATCCCAGTAGCCTCTCTGAAATACGATCTTATCATTTACTATCTGAAAAAAGCCGCAGCCTCGTAAACCTAATGGATCACGCCACTCCATAATCGCCCATTGACCGTCTTCAAAAATATTCTCAACAATACAAGCCATTTCTGCTCCGGAGAATTCTTTTTCAAACATTTGCTTTATAGCCACCTTACCAATAACCGGCTCATTAGCAACTTGGTGGTTAATAGCATTATCATCATAAAAATCTATAATTGCTTCTAAATCGGTATTATTAAATGCATCAACCCATTGGCAAAGCAGTTCTTTTGGCTTCATAATCATTACCTCCAATTATTTAACACCCTTTACTTCGCATTATAATACAGAAGCAAAATTATTTCCACTAATGACAAAACACTAAATAAAAACACTAACGCTTAAGCGCTAGTGTTTTTTATAATTAATTCCGAACCTACGGCATCACGAGTCTTAATAGTGTTGCCATCATTTTCATGGGTGCGGTTATTTTTTATTAAGTTTTCAGCAATCAGTGCAAAATAGTCAGCATTCACTGAAATCTGCCATGCAATCAAGCCCTTAGCAGCAGGGTTGTGCAACGGTATTCCACTGCCTTTCCAAGTATTCAATGCAAAATGGTGATGGTAATGATTATTTGAGTAGAAATGTGCATGAGCACCCATTTCTGCCGTCATATCCATTCCTAAAATATTTATAAATAGCTGATCGCCATCACTGATATTGCTACCATAAAAATGTAAGTGCCCGATATGAGTAGAATCTGGAAATCCTTCCCATGGATAAGCATGAGTGAGTAGTTCATCAATGTCTACTGGTAATGTATCCATAAGTACTTCACCGTTCTGCCACTGCCACTCCGTTGCCGGACGATCGTAATAAAGTTCGATACCATTTCCTTCTGGATCTTCTAAATAAATGGCTTCACTCACTAAGTGGTCGCCACCGCCAATAAGCGGATAGTTATTATCAATCAATTGCTGTAGTACTGCCGCAAGGGTTTTGCGCTCTTGCATCAATATTGCATAATGATATAAACCTGCGCTTCGTCCTTCTGTTTCGGCTTCTAAGTCAAAAGTAAGTTGCAAAACCGCTTCCGCAAAAGGTGACACAGCATACTCAACCGTATTGGCATTGAGTTGCCGTGGAATGAAACGCAGGATTGTTTCATAGAAATGTCGCATTTTTGCTTCATCTTGCGCACGAAGATGAATCTTATCAATTGTAAAATTTGTTGTTTTCATAATTATCCCTCATACTTTGCCATTTCAATAACCAAGACATGGGAATTATTATCATCTGCTTCAATATGAAGATTTTCTTCAACACTTTCCAGTGCCCAGGTTTCTTCGACCCGTTGACCATTAATAATTGAATGTCCTTCAATCTGTACTACATAGGCCTGCCGATTTTGAGCGACCTCAAAATCAATAGTTTTGCCAGCCTCAAGATAAGTAACATTGAAATTGACATCTTGATTCACTTTTATAGGTGCATTACCGGTTTTACTTGAAACCATATGCAACCATTTATTTACCCGCTCATTCCAATCAAAGCGGAAATCACCATAATTTGGCGTATGTCCTTTGGCATCGGGAAGTACCCAAATCTGTAAAAGTCGTGTCCATTCACTGCCGAAGTTCTCTTCTGAATGGAAAACCCCAGTTCCTGCACTCATATATTGTACTTCACCACGACCAATTGTTGAAGCATTTTGCATACTATCTTTATGTGAAAGCTCACCATCAACAACATAGCTAATAATTTCCATATCATTATGCGGATGCGTTGGAAAACCAATCCCTGGTTCAATCAAGTCATCGTTCACTACCCGCAACACACCAAAATGCATATTATCCCGATCGAAATAATCTGCAAATGAGAAGTGGTGCAGTGTTTTTAGCCATCCATGGTCAAAGTATCCCATTTGATCCGGTTTTTTAATTTGTATCATTATTCATTCTCCTTTTATCACTAATTAGTGATATATTATTAAATTTGTTGGCTCCCAAAGGAGCCATGCTTTTATTCTTGGGCATGTCCGAGGCGTTTCAATAATTCGCTCAGAACAACCTTTTCATCTTCACTTAATACCATCATAAGCTGATCTAATTCAATTAGAAATGCTGGAAATAATATCTCCATTAATTCATGTCCTTTGGATTCAAGATGAAGGACCATTTTACGTCCGTCATTTTTATCCTGCTGTTTCGAAATATATCCTTCTTTCCGCAGGTTCTCCACGACAACTGTCATATTGCCACTTGAAGACAAAGTGCGATCAATAACTTCCTGGATACATAAATCTCCTTTGTGATATAACATTTCCAATACCCCGAATTGTGGCACTGTTATATTATATTGATAAAAAAATTTTTGTATTTTCCGTTGGACGCTTTGAGCACAACGACTTAATTTAATGAAAACATCTAAATTTAATTGGTCTTTATTACTATACTTCGTTTTCATACTTTTATATTATCACTAATTAGTGATATATACAAATAAAATGCTTACACTTTTCAAAAAGACTAGAGTTTACTTGAGCTTTCCTTTTATAGTTAGATTAGTTATAATACTATTATACGTCATACAAACCGGGGGGGAATGTTATGGAGCGATATTTTAGTCTGGTTAAAAATAATTTTGGGAATACCTTACGGAAGATAAGACAAAATAAAAATATAACACAAAATCAGGTAGCCACAAATGTAACTGACCAGTCAACGATAGGGAAAATTGAAAGAACTCAAATTCAACCATCTTATTTAAAAGTAACTCAGCTAGCATACAATTTGGATTGCGGACTGCCAGAACTTTTGTTTTTATCGGCAGATGGTCGTCTAGATCATAAAACTAAAGCATTTTCCTATATTCGCCGATGCCAATCGAAAAAAGATCTAGCTATTGCCAGAGAAGGCTTGAAATTTTGTGAAGATAGATATATACAAACAAATGATTTTTATTTTTTCGCATTTAAAACTTGTTTCCGTTTATGGATTCTATTTACTGAAACACAAAATAGTATTGTGCCTGAAGAACTCACTCTTGATGTTCAGCAAATGTGGCGTCAAATTATTGATATGGAACAATGGTATCTGACCGAACTTTATTTCATCTCAATGATTATTTTAGTACTTCCATTTAATCAACGAAATCGCATAGGCGAAATGGCTCTGGATATTGTTCATAGTTATCAAGGTATCCAGCATGCTGAATTTATTAGAAATCAGTTACTTGAATCAATGTTAATGATTGCTATTAAATCTCGACAATTTGCTGAAGCACAACACTATTGTGAGTTATTACTCAACGAAAGCATCTATCCGCTGACCGAATCAATGCACGGACTGGTCACTTTTATCCATGGCTTGCTCTATATGCATTTTGACGATGAGGCAGCAAAGTTCACTATCCAAAAAGGTCTGGTATTATGTTACTTTGCAGATGAATATTCGATTGAAACACTAAATCGTTTTGCAGAGCTGATTATTGAAGAAAACGCATTAACCAAGCTAGCCGACTTTGAAGTCAGCATTAAACATTTAATTAAATAAAAAGTTGGACGGATTTACCGTCCAACTTTTTTTATTTTCTCCGTTTTATTGCAACTAATCCTGTGCCTGCCAATAAGACAATTGCACCAATTGCTAATCCGATTGTTGCTGAATCATCACCGGTTGTTGGTAATTCAGGGGTTACCGGACTTGGGTTTCTAGTAGCGGTTGCCGTTAATGTCCATGAATTTCCGTAATCTTTTACTTCCATGTCATTAGTTTGCGATACCGTATAGCCTTCAAGACCTAAAACTTCAAGATCATAATTGAAGCCATGTACTAATTTTGGTTCTTCAGTTGAACCATTCCATGTAACCGTACCATCATGCGCTAAGTTTAACGCATATGCGGTACGTTCAAGTTCTTCATTAGTGTCCGAATCATATTTAACTAACTCAACATTCATTGTTTTACTGTTAAATAAACTGAATCCGCTCACTTGTGTTTCTGGCTCAATAATTGTACCAATGATAGTAACGTCATCATATTTTGTTGGTTTATTGGTTACAGTAATTGTCCACATTTTTTCGTTGTTATTATTAACTACTGTTGAAGTTACCTGATAAAGCGGTGCTTCATAATCTTCAATGGCTGGTTCTTCTACTGAATAGGTTAAGCCATATGGCAGATTATTAAATACTTCTGTATCTGTCCAAGATTCAGGAACACCATCGCCGTCTGCATCAGTCATCGTATCAGTATTCATAGTGATTGTTTGGCGATATTGTTCAACATCACTACTGTCTTTTCCGACAATATCCATTTCAAAGCTAGTCATTTTTGGTGTTAAACATTGGTCATCCAATACTTTAATCACGGTTACAGCATCCTTAAGCACCGGCTTATTGGTTACTGTAATTGTCCATAATTTTTCACCATTATTGTTTTGAACTGCTGAGCTAACGTTGTATACCGGTGTCTCAAATCCAGCAATAGCTGGTTCTTCAACAGAGTATGTTAATCCTAATGGTAAGTTGTTGAAAATTTCAGTGTCTGTCCAACCCTCAGGAACACCATCATTGTTTGCATCAATCATTGTGTCAGTATCCATAGTAATTGTTTGACGGTATTTTTCAACATTGCTGCTATCTTTACCTACAATATCCATTGAGAAACTTGTCACTGCCGGAGCAGGTCGTTTATCATCCAATACTTTTGTTACCGTCACAGTATCTTTTAAGACTGGTTTATTAACAACCGTTAGATTCCAAACTGTTGTTCCATCAGTTTGCACTTCAGGAGTAACTGTATATGTCGGTGTCTCAAATCCGGTAATAGCTGGTTCCTCTAGTGAATATTTAAGACCTAATGGCAATTCATAGAATGTATCGCTTCCGCTCCAACCTTCTGGAATACCATCATTATTGGCATCCATCATTGTGGTGGCATCAATAGTTATTGTTTCACGGTATTGTTCAACATTACTGCTGTCTTTACCTACAAGATCCATTGAGAAGCTTGTTACAGTCGGTGTTGTTCGTTTATCATCAAGAATTTTAGTTACTACGGCGCGGTCTTTTAAGACAGGCGCACGAAGGCTTAATGCCAACGGCTCAGCCATAACCACAATCGAGTTACCGATTCTTCCGCTATATCCAAATGAGTTTGTAGCAACTTTGCCACCAACTTTGTAATCGTTTAATTTTGCATCATATGATACTGCAAGACTTGAAAGATTTTCCAACTTAAAGTTCGGATCAATCATATGTACCCGGAAAGCTGTCGCTTCTTCAGTTGACTTGCCTGCTGCTAGTGCATCAGCCTCGGTCAGCCAGCGTGAACTATCCGCAGTTCCGTTCCAGTCAGCAGTTGTAAATTGGGCATCAACAGCACCAAAGAAATATTCAACCACATAATCAGTATTTTCAACTAAAGTTTGTTTCACTGCATTTGTTGCGTTATCAAGAATAACTGCGTTAAAGCTGCCATTACCAACTAAGCGTACCGCTGCTTCACTGCCACGTGCTTTAGCATCTAATGAGTTCGTATCATTTATCGATGGCAGACGGTTAATCATAACAATGTCTTTAAAGCCATTTTCAGTTTTTTCAACATTGATTCGCATTGTAAATCGTGTCAAATCATCTCGGCTGCTTAAATCCATAATACGATCACCAGCCGAGCGGCTTGTGATTGTAGAAGGTGTTGCCTGCTTTGTTTGATCTGCTAATTCAAACCAACTGCTCAATCCCAACTCGCCATAAACATCCATTTGCGTCACACTCTTAACGAGGTGAACATCATTGCTTAAAGCTGGGATAAATTGGCTGATATTAGTCCATTGATCATCATATGAATATGTTTTATGCTCATTCGCAGTATTCAACATACTGTGGTAGAAATATTGTTCATGACTTTGCAATGGAATAAAGTATGCTGTTGCACCATAAGTTGCATATTGGTTTTCCATTGTAGCAGTCCGAATAGTGAAAGTTAAATTCGTAGTTGCTTTAGGAATATCTTGTTTAACTGTCCAAATCAATACTGTGTTCCCGCTGGCATCAGTTTTTTGCTCCGGTGTCGCGTCAACGAATGCCGGAATTACTTCATTACCAGTAGCATCTAGCGAATAACCTTTATATGTAACACCACTAGGTAAAGTTACAATTAACTTCGCTCCTGCTTGAATTGTTTGTGTATTAGTTTGGTTTGAGTTTCCTAAATTTACTTTCCATGCAACTATATCACCAGGGTTTACTGTCGTAACCCCAGCTTTATATTCACCGTAAGTTTCAGAACTTCCTGAACCAGATGTATACACTTTCTGTGCTTGAATGCTGACAAATGGACTTATGTAATTTGAAGTCACATTAACTGGTGCGCTGGTTTGGTAGCGAACTGCTGTATCTGGATTGCTATCCCAGTCATTACCAGCTACATCATCAGTTGTATTCTTAGATGTCGCACTTGTTCCGGTAATTGTGAGTGATGTTCCTTCTGGTAAATACATTGCCGCATAGTTAGTAGCTGCAATCGTTGCAACATCAGTTGCCTGCATATCACTTAAGGCTGCCGTAGCATTAACAACTGTGCTATACGTAATTTTATATGTAATCGGAACGGCTACATCTTCAGTTTTAATTAATGATAAAGCTTTAGTTGCTCCATTATCTTTATAACCTCTGATAATAATCCGTTGCAGCGCCTCATTATTTGTATTCGTATATGTACTCACATCATAAACTGCTTCATAAGTTGTTCCATCGCTGGCTACAAATGAGACTGGTTTAGTTGTATCAAGTGTTTCATATTTAGGCATAATGTCAACAACTTTATCAATATTCAATGGTACTAAACTATAGTTTTGCATACTGATTGTATAGTCATGACTCAATGCCGTTGAATCTACATTAATTGTTGGATTAGTCACTGCTTTGGTAATGTTTCCGAATAAAGCTTTACTGTTGGCAACTTTTACCGTTGCTAAACTATCCAATACAGTATTAGTTGTTAAATCACCATCTTCGTCAATAGTGTCATCATAAACTTTTCCACCTTGTTTAAAGTTATTGATTTCTCCAGAACTTTCAACAAAGAATGCCTTTACTTGGTTGCTACGGTCTACCAGACGATCAGTGATAGGAATATCAGGGAAATCTGCTGACTCAGTATCAACAACTGCATTATAATCAACAAGAATCTTTTCACTCTTAGTCAATTTACCATCAACATAAGTTTGTCCAGGTAAAGCCTGCGAGTTTTTCAGCTTAACTGTAATAGTATTCTGACGATTGGCCGGATCAGCATTAAATGTATAATTTACAGTAAAGTCAGAGCTTGGGATTTCGACCCGACTCGTCTCTTTACCACTGCCATCAAGCTCAACACGATATACTTTCACTGAATTGTTTACATACTTCATGTTATTTGGTAAATAATCCACTAAGTTATTGAAGTGGACGATCATATTATCACGCGTATGATAATTGGCTACATCAATACTATATTTTACTTGTTCTCCATTTACTAATTTAGCCGTATTAGAAGCAACTCCTGAACCGGTATCAACGCCAACTGCACTCTTAGCTACACTGACAATACCAGTTTTACCGGCAAAGCCATTAATAGTGATTTCACGACGCCCGGTTAATACTTCCATGTTAGCATTAGTCAAAGTAAACTGGTTAACAATCTTCTCATTAGGAATAACATTGTTATTGATTTTCATTGTATAGATAAGTCTTACTTCCTCACCAACTTTGATAGTGTTGGTTCCGAAGTCAACCACGAATTTATTGTTTACTTCATCTAAAGTTACCTTGATTTGACTATCGTCAAATCCTGCTGGCGCCAATAGCACCCCCATATTTAATGGATTGCTGCTATTGAATTTAGCATAATTGACATAATTTGGACTGATACCATCCATACTGCTGTAAGGAAGCATCTTAGTACCATAATTATCATTGATGCTGATCGGTCCATCCCAATCATTATCTGATTCATTTTTTACCAATAAAGTAAATGCAATAATATCTTGGGGAATTGGGTTTTCGGTCAATGTTGAACCAGATAAATTAGCCCAATCTTTATTACGGTTGTTATCAGTTAAACTAGGCGTAACCGGACCCCACCAGAACTCACCAATAGCCATAAGTTTACTTGTAGTTGAATACATTTTGAAAGTATTCCCAATTGTTTGTCCGGCTTTAAAATCATCATCAACTTTCATTGTATATGTGATTTTTAGTGATTGCCCCGGAGCAATCGCTAAACCGCCAGCTTTAAAGTTAAACTTCAGATTCCCCATACCCGGAGCTACAGCATCCGTATCAGTTACACTTTGAAGTACTGATTGGTCGCCGTAAACTTGTGTTGGATTAGCTGGATCCCAAACAACTGCGTTAAGTGGTGCCGATGATAAATATTGCGCATCAATAGCTTTTGAAGATGCATTATCAGCAATTACTGTTGTTCCATCGTAAGCACTCAAGTTATATGTATATGAATCGTCAATTGAACCAACATTCCAAGTTGCTGTATCTTTGTTCTCAACTGTAATAGTAAATAGAACTACTTCATTGTTCGTAGGCATAATTCCTGCACGTGATAGATTTTGACCATCTTTATTTTGTGAGAAACGCCCATTTGTATCTGTTGGTTTATCTTTATAGAAATAAAATTGACTCGATGTTTGCGTATTAGTAATAACTTTATTACCATCATCAGGGTTTTTATATTTATATGTCATGTTAGCCGTATTATAAAATTTGCTGCCGTTTTTAGTTGCATCAATTTGACTAACAACTCGATATGACAATTGTGGTCCGGTTTTAATTTCAAAATTCGGATCAAGATTTTTAAAAGTATAAGTAATTGAAGTTACTTTATCTTGCATATCGTTTGGAATAGCAATATTCTGGCTGCTCGCCATTGCTGCGGCATCTAAGGTTTGCGTCAATGAAGTTCCATTTGAATAAGCAACTTTAATGGTTAATGATGCTGTCTCCAATTCTTTATTATCAGCCAACTTGTATACACCGGTAGTAAGGCGCACCGGTACAGTCTCTTCCTTATTATAACCGCCGGTTAAACCTTCAACATCACTGAAGACTAATTCATCTAAAGCATTTTTTTGATAATTCTTAAAACCTTGTCCCAATTGATATACGATAATATCATTTGGGTAGGCCGCTAATTTATCGTTAGCTGTATTTGATGTTCCGGTAGCACCGATTCTAATAATCTTTTTAGTAAAAGTATTCTTCTCTTGTGTCTCATTACCGGTTTCCAATGTATTTTTAAAAGTGAAATTCACTTTAGGTGCGCCGGTTTGCGCTAAAGCCTGTGCCGTTGTGCCAATATTTTTGGCAGCAACTGCCGGCGTCACCGTATGCGCCGGATCAACAGCTATTAAAGAAAATACTGGTGAAGTATCATTTGCATTTAAACCATACTCGGCAATGATTTTAGCAGTATCTAATTTTGCACCGCTAATATTCAAAGTGAATTGCGGGCTGTTCAACTCTTTAGTTGTATCCGCATTTTCGATCTTTTTAGTTAAAGTAAAGTCAGTAATAAAACCATTTTTAGAAGCATTAACAATATAGTCAGTGCCTGCAACTAAAACTGCGCCATTACCATCCTTCATATTATCAGCAGTAATTTGCACCAATGGCGTGCCATCAGCAGCAAGCGGTACTTGATAACGTTCTACAAAGTTGACTTCTTTAGCAAACGCTACCCCTAGCGTTCCGGCAGCATTTTTGCTACTGGTCGTATACCGGATTTTCATATCCGGAACTGCTGCAGTACCACTTGAATTGAAAGTAGCTCCGGCAGTTACTGCTGCTGATACATTATTCCAATCAAACTTATCGCTACGCGCAACAATTTTGTTAGTTTTCAATTCACTAACGGTTTGCATTGTATCAGCATTATATGCTTGAATTGCAATCGGATATGCAGTACTGTCTGGCGTTATCCCGGTTGCAGATGGTGTTACATAAAATGAAAAACTCTTACCATCACCGGCACTCAGTTCGTTTTTGAAAATTGCCCATAGGTAATCTTTATTCGCATCTACGGTAGTATCATCGGGTCCTGCCGGTCCGCCAAAGATAAAGTCTACAACATCGTTTTGCGCAGCAATAAAGTTTGCGTTTTTCGGCAATTCAATACGGAACATCAACTGACGTGCGCCAATTGTTCCATTTGAACTCACCCCAAAACTTGTTCTAACCAAAACTTGTTGTCCACTCGGAATATCAATTGGATCTCCCAATTCACCAATATTTCCGGCTGCACTAAAGGCAATCCCCGCTAGGCCAACATTAATTGTTGACGCATTGCGAAGTTGCGCTCTGCGCGACTGATCACTCGTCGTGGTCGGATTATCAATTTGCTCCAACTCATCAGCCGGAGCCTCATTTGTATTCGTCTCATTGTCTGTTTCATTTTGTTCGGTCACAACATTATCATTACTAAATGCTGAAACCGCGTATTCACCGATAAATCCGAAAGTATTTATAGCGATGAATGCAGCTAATAGCACGTGAAAAATTTTCTTTTTCATTGCGAATAACCCCCTCTTAAATTTTAAATCGAACCCCCATATTTCACCATAGGAGCATCCCTATAATTATAGTTCAAAATCATACTATCACAACAAAAAAGGAGTATCAGCCTTATTTCATATTTTCCAAAAAAAACATATTTGTGGTATCCATTAATTGATTTTTTTATTCCTTGGTTCAAACGCAAAAATAACAGCCGAAATCCCAGAGAAATTTCGGCTGTTATCTAAATTTTTTCCTATGTATTTAAGAAGTGCTCCACAGCTTGGGTAAAAGCTTCTTTTTGATTGACTACAAACAAATGGTCAGCATCCGGGAATGGCACTAATTCGGCTTTGCCAGGGATATTTGCAGCAATATATTCAGCTGTTTTAGGACTGAAAAGTGACCCCGGTTCAGCATAGAACACCGCAGTTGGCACTAGAACTTTGCTAAGGACATTGCGGTAATCAGCTTTATATAGTGCGTTCCAGTATGTCCAAAGAACATCCGGAGCTGCTTTACGCCGGAAAGCAAAAATTCTCGAAAGCCAGCGGAAGTAATATGGCGCAGTTTTATAATGACCGCTGCGGTTAACCACTTGATACATAAAATCACCATAAAAGACATTAAAGTGGTCAGGCAGCAAACTCTTTTGGTACTTAAACATGGCTGCATTAAATGCACCTTTATAAAGTCCCATATCCCAGCTATCATCATTTTTCATTCGTGGACTAATATCGGCAATAATAAGTTTTTTCAAATACTGAGTACCAAATTGTTCAACATAACTAAAAATAACTGCTCCGCCCATTGACCAACCAACTAAAGCAACATCCTTTAATTCTAAATGTTCAATTAACTCATGTACATCATGAGCAGCCTGAGCAACAGTAAATCCTGAGCTTGCTTTGGATTTACCATGACCTCGCAAATCTAAAGCAATACAACGAAATCCCCGCTGGCTCAATGCTTTCATCGGTTCACTATAATCTTTCAAACTGCTGCCCCAGCCATGAATAAAAATAATTGGCTTGCCAACTTTACTATCAATATAGTTAATACTTGTGCCATCGGCAGTCTGAAAAAGATTGTTTGGCATACAAAATCACCTTCATCGTTCAATTTCCTTTATTATATCATTTTTATGAGAAATTTCTTGCAAAAACATACTCTTCACCGAACAAAAGTGAATAAGTTACTTTTGTGTTGTATCCTTGCTTGCGCTAATACCGGTGCCATGTTACAATAAATACGATTTTAAAACGTAAGGAGGTATCGGTTCATGTATTATTGGCAGATCTATTTATCACTATAACTAAGTGCTTCATCTCATATGAGATGTTGGTATGAGCCTGCCTTTTCCGATACCATTTTTTAGACTTGTGACGCACTTATTTCCGGTTGTCATCCAACTGGTGCTCGTGCGTCTTTTTAATTGAATTGTGTCCGTCAGTCTCAAGTATTGCCGCTTTGGTTCAGAAGTGCCGCCCCGTTGAAGCGGTGCTTTTGACCCCGGCTTGCTAAACAGTGGCACCGCCATCCTATGAAGCACTTCTATCTTACTACTTTACAGGAGGACTTTTTTATGGAACAAAAAGCTATAATTGTTGGTGTGCAATTAGATAATAACACTGAATTTTATTATTCAATGGAGGAACTGGCAAACCTTGCCGATGCCTGCGATATTGCTGTTGTCGGTGAATTAACCCAGAAACTTGATCGCATTCACCCTACCCATTATTTTGGTGCCGGGAAAGTCGAAGAACTTCGACTTGTGATAGATCAAAACGATGCTAATCTAGTGATTTGCAACGATGAACTTTCACCTTCACAGCTTCGTAATCTGGAGCGCGAACTAGAAGTTAAAATTGTCGATCGGACAATTTTAATTTTAGATATTTTTGGTGCACGCGCCAAAACTAAAGAAGCGCAACTTCAAGTTGAAGTTGCCGAACTACAGTACATGCTGCCACGCCTGGTCGGCCTGCGTGCTTCGCTCGGCCGCCAGGGTGGCGGCGTCGGCCTCGCCAACCGTGGATCCGGCGAGAAAAAAATCGAGTTGGACCGTCGCCGAATTGAAGACAAAATTGCTTTACTCAATCGCGAACTGGAGCACATTGTCAACCACCGCCACACCCAGCGGAAACAACGCAAGAAAAATGAATTACCAATTGTTTCAATTGTCGGCTACACCAATGCTGGTAAGTCAACATTAATGAATGCTGCGGTTGATCGTTTCAGTGAAGATAAAAAGCACGTCTTCGAAAAAGACATGCTTTTCGCAACCTTGGATACATCAGTACGTAAAATATCTTTCACCGATAACAAAACATTTCTGCTTAGTGACACGGTCGGCTTCGTCAGCAAACTGCCGCATCACCTGGTGCGCGCCTTTCGCTCAACTTTAGAAGAAGTCATCGAAGCTGACCTCTTGCTGCACGTTGTTGACTTCAGCCAGCCGGAGTATCTGCAAATGATTGATATTACCAATCAAGTACTCGGCGAACTCGGAGCTGATAACATTCCGACTATCTACGTATATAACAAATGTGACTTAGTACAAAGTGAAATTCCGAGAATTGAAGGCAACAACATTTATCTTTCTGCCAAAAGTCAAATCGGTATTGAGGAATTAATGGATATGATTCGCAAGGAAATCTTCAAAGATTATCGTCAAGTTCGATTCCAAATCCCTTTTTCAGAAGGCCAGATCGTATCATACTTTAATGATCATGCTCATGTTATCTCAACTGAATACAATGCTAATGGCAGTGAAATCTTAGTTGAATGTAAATTAAGCGACATTGAAAAATATAAAGAATATTTATTGTAGAAAAGCGAAAAGGCAAGGACACGAGGTCCTTGCCTTTTTTATTTACTCAAAATAATCGTCTGCGGATGCATTTTATCATACTTCAATTCAATAATATCGCCGATGATAAACGGCGTAACTTCGCCGAGATTGGTATTTTTTTGATGATAGCTAGTCTCAATTTTCTGACTGCCAACATAAAATATAACCCCTATTTCGCGCGTTTTTTTATGCTCAGTTACCGAACGGATTTTCCCTACGGTTACAATCCCGCTTTTTTCAACAAAACTGCCGCGAAAAGTTATTCGTGCTACATAAGCAATGATTAATGCCAAGGCAGTTATTAATAAGCCACTAGTTAAGTAAATCATGTTGTTCCTCCAAACTATCTTATTATACCGAAAAGCGTATGGAAGAACAAGGAAAAACAGCGGCGCCCGGTTGGAGCGCCGCTGTTTTTAAATTTTACTCATCAGCCCAGTCAATGTTGCCAATGCCACTTTTCAATTTATTTTGTTCAATTGTTGTGCCGTTTAGGTCAAGATTACCGATTCCTAATGATCCGGTAAGGATGTTTAATTTTGAATCAGTGATGTAAATATTTCCGATTCCAGCATCAATAGTGCTAGTTCCTGAAACAGTGATGTTTTCAAAACTTTGATTGCCGATACCACCACGGATTTTCAGCGTTTCTGCAGTAAGCCCGATAATATCGATATTGCCGACACCGCCAGTAATTGAAGCGTTGTTATCAACGGTAATATTTTCCATTGTTGTGTTACCTACACCAGACTCTAATTTTAGATTTTCTAGTGATAAACCACTGATTGTCATATTCCCAACGATGTCTGACGACGAGAAGTATGTTAAAGTTTTTGGTACGGTAATTGTTAATGTCCCGGCATGATTCCATTTAAAGAAGTTGAATTTAAATCCACCGTTGATAATACCCATTCCAATGGTTGGGTCACTTTTTAATTCAAGGGTTTTTGTTGCTTCATTATATTTTGTAGTAATATCACTATACCCGTCATATTGAACATGAACATCTTTAACATCAGCTGCAATTATCTCTACGTTATCAACTAATTTTGAAACTTCCAAAGTTTCAACATTAGCAAAGTTATCATCAATTGTACGTATACTGCTTGGATTAATACCCGATCCAGAAAGCGCCATTGCTGTACATACGATAAACAGAATAATCGTTACTGGTAATGTAATCGCTAATGTAATTCCTAAAATACGATTTAATCTTTTTTGTTGCATATTATACCACTCGCTTTCTATTAAAGATCTTTTTAGTTAATCGGAATACACCGAGTCCGGCAAAGTAGGTCAGAATACTAAATGCTACTGTTGCCGATACACCCATTATTGAATATAGAATTTTAAAGGCAATGGTGTAGTCGACTGAGAACCAGCACCAGATTGCACTGGTAATACCGGTAATTGCAAAAGTAATAAGTATTAAGAAGAATGTAACCACAAGCATGAATGCGGTAAATGCAAATGGTAATATAATTGGCAAGGCACAGATGATTAGAATAACTTTAACCCACATTGGCATACCAACTTTCTTGCGCAATACTAAGTCAAATTCTTGAGCCAACGCATTTGCTAATTGTGATGGCGTTCCCAAACGCTCAACAACTTCATTCATTGTTAACCCTTCATCAAGCATTTCATCAATGTTCATTTTATAACCTTGAATGATGCTTGGGTCAACGTATACATAATAACTTAAATGTCTTTGTAATTCTCCTAAGTATTGTTCCTTAGTCATGTATAATCTCTCCTTTTTCAATACAGTTTGTGATGATGCTTCCAAGGTTTTCCCATTCTTCAACCAACGACTGCAATTTTAATTTTCCAAAGTCAGTCAAACGATAATACTTACGCACTTTTGTCGCAGTGTCTATCGTTTTTACATACGCTTCAACAACCCCTGCTTTTTCAATCCTCTGCAGAATTAAGTATACGGTTGCATCTTTTACTTGTAGACCTTTGTTCAATTCTTGTGTTAATTCATATCCGTACCAATCACGATGCGACAGCAACCCAAGAATACATAACTCCAAGGTTCCTTTTTTAAGTTGGGTATCCATTTGCTCACTCCTTTTCCATACCTTGCAATGCAAAGTACTATTTGCCTTGGTTACATTGTATTACAGGGTACCTTGTACTGTCAAGTACTTTTATGCATTTTTTTCGCAAAATTTTTTTCTATATAATAAGGTTGTATCATCATAAAAAAACACCGACTTAATCGGTGTTTTTTATAAGTTTATAAAATAATCGTATTCGTTTCATAATATTTACTGTTCAACGAAGCTTCACCATATACAAAGGTTTTTTCTGTTGTGGAAACTCCTTTAACTGTCATTGAACCACTTTTTGAGAAATCCAATCCATACTGAATAATTTGTCCAGAACCCTGATATTTCTCTTTAAAGCGAACTACCATATAATTTGTCATATTTGGTGCCCCAGTATATTTTCCGGCTGTCCATGTAATAATTACATTACTTTGATTTGTTGTATCACGAACCGCTGTAATCGCAGGCATCAGCGGAATTGATGGATCTAATATTGTAATATTTGACTTATGGTATGCCACTCCTGCTAAGCGCTCGGTTTCAGCATAAACATGGACTTTATTGTTAATATCCACTCCATTAAATACACACGAGCCGGATTTATTAAAATCTAAACTCTGAATTATCTTTTGATTAGTTGTTGAATTGTTAATTCGCGCTAGCATATATGATTTATATTTGCTACCGCCGGTATATTTCCCCGCCGTCCAAGTACAACGGACAATTGTTGGGTCTTTTTGATCACGGATAACAGTCACTATTGGCATTTCTGGTTTGGATAAGTTTAATATCTCAATGTTTGATTGATAATATTTTACTCCACCATCTACTTCAACTTCAGCAAAAACATAAATATCTTCATCTATACTTACACCCGTAAATATACATGACCCACTAGCACTAAAATTCAAGTTTTGAACAAGTTTTTGATTGGTTTGCTTATTATTAATTCTTGCCAACATGTATGATTTCATTCCAACACTATTTGTATTTTTACCCGCTGTCCAACTGCAACGAATAATTGTAGGGTCAGTTGTATCCCGCGACACTGTAACTATAGGCATCTCTGGAACAGTAATAACTTTGGAAATTAAAACTTCATTTGATTGATGATAACCTGATGCATTTGTATCTGCTTCAGCAAAGATATTAATGTCTTTGTCTGGATTAACTCCTTCAAATGTATGGTTGCCAGATTTATTAAAATCAACACTCCATTTAATAAATTGGCTACTTCCATCTTTATAACGAGCAACTAAGTAAGCAGTTAATGTTTTTGGAACATTCCCCGCTGTCCAACTTACATCAATCTTTGTTGGATCATCCGGGTTTCGACTAGCTGTAACTTTTGGCATATTAACATTCGGTTCAAAATAAACAATATTTGATTTAGGATAGTTAAAACCACCCCACGAAATACCTAACTCAGCAAAAACACAAATTTTATCAGTTGTTGATACATTGGAAATAGTTGCTTGACCATTCATAATTCCTGTATAATGAATAATCTGTCCATTTCCCTCATTAATATTTCCTTTTCGGATTGCCACATACCCTGGTGCATCACCAGTATTGTTGAAATAGCCCCCTGAAAAATTTACTCGAACCTTTGTTGGGTCTGCCAATCGCACCGCACTAATTGTTGGCATTTTTACTTCAACAGTGGCTAAACCATTTTGCGCAATGTTATATGGATCAATAGGTGTTCCATTCTCTCTTACTTCAAAATGTAAATGCGGTGGCCATCCACCTGTTCCACCTTCCCAGCCTAGCAAATCGCCTTCCAAAACATTTTGTCCAGTATATACATTAATATCTGAAAGATGCATATATAAAAAAGTATATTTCCCATTAACAATTTCAACATAATTCCCTCTTGAATCGTTTCGATTACCGGCATATGTTACTTTTCCAGACACAACTACATAAATATTATTATATGTTTCCCCACGCAAATCGATCCCTTTATGGTCTGGATAAGGCTGTGGAATAGGACCTGTTTTATATTCAGTGTAGTCCATACCATATTTTTTCACCCAATCTTCGACCATTTTATATTTATATGTTTCTGTGTCAATATGACAATTTATAAGCACACGTTTTTTATGTGTTTTGCTATTTATATATGTATAAACATTTCCCATATCTTCTCTCTCCTTTATTTCTATCTTTTATGGTGAGCTCAACCATATTACTATTATATCCCGATTAGCGCCCTGCAAATCGTCGCTTCAAAGACAGAAAGAAGGCATAAAAAAACACCGACTTAATCGGTGTTTTTTATAAGTTTTATTCAACCGGAACAACTGCTCCCTGATATTTATCTAAAATCCACTGCTGGATCTCCTCTGAATGCAAGGCATCTACCAGCGCTTTAATCCGCGGATCATCCTTATCCTCAGTACGTACAGCAATAATATTTACATACGGTGAATCAGCACCTTCAATGGCAATACTATCAGTCAGAGGATTAAGCCCTGCTGAGATAGCAAAGTTAGTATTGATAATCACTAAATCGCCCTCATCATTCAAGTAAATCTGCGCCATTAATGCCGGAGCGTAATCCGCTTTAAACTGCAAATTCTTAGGATTCGACGTGATATCCTCAATAGTTGCTGCTGCTTTATTAACACTTGGGTCCAAAGTAATCAGCCCTTGCGCTTCAAGGAGCGCAAGCACTCGACCATGGTCAGCAACCGAGTTGCTCATCAATACACTGGCACCATCTTTTACCTCATCAATGCTTTTATAGCGTTGTGAATAAATACCAATCGGCTCGATGTGAATGCCGCCGGCATTCACAAAGTCATACCCGTAAGTAGCAATTTGTTCCTCTAAATAAGGAATATGCTGGAAATAGTTAGCATCCAAATCGCCGCTCTCTAACGCCTTATTTGGTAAAACATAATCATCGAAAACCTTTATTTCGAGCTCAATTCCCTGCTCGGCAAGTATCGGTTTCACCTGTTCCAGAATCTCTGCATGCGGTGTTGCTGACGCTCCCACCACTAATTTATTGGTTGCGTTGCTGCTGCAAGCTGCCAGCAGCGCCCCGCTTAACACCAATACACTCACTGCTGCTAATAGTTTTTTCATATAAAAACCTCCTTGAAATTTGTCACTCTTCTTTTGAAAATAAAAAAATCTTTCCAAAAGCAAGGAAAGATTTACTGTTTGTAATCTTTGCACTCACTCTCATCTTAACTGGAATTAGCACCTTTTAACGATATATGTTAAAGGTTGCCGGGCATCATAGGGCCAGTCCCTCAGCCACTCTTGATAAGAAAAGTGATTACCCAAATGTTACTATACTCAACTCAATAAGTCAACTCTTATTATTTTTAGGGAAAAGAAAAACCATGGAGCGCCGGTGGCGCTCCATGGTTTAAAATTTATTCAGTATCCGCACCGTTAGTTGCGATTACTTTTTTGCCCCGCAAGGGGACTACTTCAATGCTGCAAACAGCATTTTCGGTCGTACCAAGATTGGAACAAAAAAGATTTAAATACTATTCAGTATCCGCACCGTTAGTTGCGATTACTTTTTTGTACCAATCGAATGATTTCTTTTTCGAACGTTTTAATGTTCCGTTTCCTTCATTATCACGATCTACGTAGATAAATCCGTAACGTTTTTTCATTTCACCGGTTCCAGCCGAAACAAGGTCAATACATCCCCAAGTTGTGTAGCCCATTACGTCTACACCATCAAGGTTGATTGCATCATTCATTGCATCAATATGTTGACGTAAGTATTCAATCCGATAATCATCAACTACATACCCATTTTCATCCGGAGTATCAACAGCTCCAAGTCCATTTTCTACTACGAATAATGGTTTTTGATAACGGTCATATAATTCATTCATAGTAATGCGGAATCCAAGTGGATCGATTTGCCATCCCCATTCGCTTTCAGCAAGGAATGGATTTTTTACTGAAGCAAAAATGTTTCCAGCCGTTGTATCAAGCAACTCTTTATCAGTTGTTGAGACCCGTGAAGAATAGTAAGAGAAAGAAATAAAGTCTACTGTATGTTCTTTTAATATTTCTTTATCACCTTCAAGGAATGGAATTACTACGCCTTCGCGTTCTAATTGTTTTAATAAGTAATTTGGATATTCTCCGCGAGACTGCACATCAATGAAACCATAGTTTTCCCGGTTATCAGTTTGTGCTTGGAATACATCTTCCGGTTTACAGTTGTATGGGTAGTAGCTCCCTGCTGCCAACATACAACCAACTTTATTTTCCGGATCAATCTCATGTGCCACCCGAGTTGCAATTGCGCTTGCCATCAATTCATGATGAATCGCATCATACATTGCTTGTTTTTTATTCTCGCCTTCTTCAAAGTATAATCCGGCACCCATAAACGGAGCATGTAAAATCATATTGATTTCATTGAAAGTCAGCCAGTATTTTACTAAGCCTTTGTAACGTGTGAATAAAACTGTTACTAATCTTTCATAGAAATCAACCAATTTACGGTTACGCCATCCACCATACTCTTCAATTAAGTACATTGGGCAATCAAAGTGAGTGATTGTTACTAATGGCTCAATGCCATATTTTTGACAAGTTTTAAATAAGTCTTCATAATAAGCCAAACCTTCTTCATTTGGTTCAAGCTCATCTCCCTTAGGGAAAATACGTGTCCACGCGATTGAAAGACGATATGTTTTAAATCCCATCTCGGCAAACAACGCAATATCATCACGATATGTGTGATACATATCAATCGCACCTTTTGCTGGATAAAAATGCTCATTATCAAAATCAAAGCTTTTCATTTGTCCTGCAATAATAGGAAAGCGATCCTTTCCGATAGGTACTACGTCAACGTTCGCAAGACCACGTCCGCCTTCATTATATGCACCTTCGCATTGGTTTGCAGCAGTTGCACCGCCCCATAAAAATCCTTCTGGAAATGTTGGTTTATTAGCCATGTTATTGCCTCCTTAAATATTTAATCTCTACCCTTCTATTTTACTATAAAATAATAAATATTGATTTTCAGATTTAGAAAATTCGGTAGTTATTATTCACTTACTATTTTAAAAGCACAACCAGTGGTTGTGCTTTTAAAAATTTTTCAATTATTTACTAGTTTTTGCACGGTCCATTGCCTTGACCAGTGCCCTTACCTTGACCCTGGCCAGCACCCTGGCCATTGCCTAATCCTTGACCACTTCCCAGTCCTTGGCCAGTATGCATGCCACTACCATCACATTCCTGCATTCTTGCAAGTACTTCATCTGCTTGTTCTTGAGTTATTATTCCAGCAGCCACTCGCTCAGCTAAAAGTTGTTCTCGAGAAGCAACAAATTCATCCCATGTTCCATTTTCCTTGGCAATCATACCAAATCCTTTACCAGATTCATTTCGATGGTAATGTGTTTCTTGACCATGCCCTCTTGGGACTTGCGTCATGGTTTGTGACATGTCGCTTGCTGCAAAAACCGAGACACCATTAAATCCTAAAATTGCAATTGTAATAACTACTGCTGCTACAATTCGTTTCATTTGAATCATCTCCTTAATATTTATATATTTAGTATATCTATAAGTTATGACAAAAATATGTCTTTTCCTATATTTTTTTATGTTATATTTTTTTAAAAAACATACTTTTGTCATATTTTACAAGTATAATGTAAGAAGAGGTGATTGATAATGAAGATACTCATAGCAGATGATAATATCCAAATAACCAACATCTTGAAGGCGTATGCAGAAAAAGAAAATTTTCAAGTTAAAAGTGTTCATGATGGCTTGTCTGCTTATCAAACTTTTATTAGTGATAATCCTGATATTGTATTACTTGATGTAATGATGCCCGGAATGAATGGATTTGAGGTTTGCAAAAAAATTCGCGAAACTTCTACAGTACCAATCATTATGGTAACCGCCAGAGGTGAAGATTTTGAACGAATCATGGGACTTGATATAGGTGCTGACGACTATATAGTTAAGCCATTTATTCCCTCAGAAGTAATGGCACGAATACGCGCAATTTTAAGACGGATTACTGATTATGAACATGAAAAAAACACAGTAACAATAGATAATTTATTTATTGACTTGAATACATATACCACAAAAATAGATAATCATGTTATAAAATTAACAAAAAAAGAGTTCGAAATACTATGGCTATTAGCAATAAATCAAGAGCAAGTATTTTCAAGAGATAGTATTTTAAATATTGTTTGGGGCTACGAATATTTAGGTGACACGCGAACAGTCGATTCTCATATCAAACGATTGCGCTATAAACTTGATCAACATAACCATCCGAGGTGGGAAGTAACAACTATCTGGGGTGTCGGCTATAAATTAGAGGTTAAAAATCATGTTTAAGAGTATTGCAGTAAAATTAACTTCATTTTTTGTTATTTCAATTCTAATATTTTCTGCTTTATTTATTGGTATATTTACAATCATTTTCAATAACTACGCCGTGGACTATTATAAAATTGAATTAAACAAAAAAGCAACTGCTATAGCTGAGACATTTAGCCCGTACTTAGATAAAACAATGAGTAAAGAAAAGTCCGGACTTGGTTCATTTATGAAATATTTAAATCAAATGGAAGCTATTGATATCTGGATTTTTGACAGCAATCAAAGTTTATTTACTATTGGAAACTCTAATAACTCAAAGCATCTAAATCATTTTGAGTATTCAGATTTACCCGATAATGCTGATGAGTTTATTAAACAAATTTTCCAAAATGAATTAGCATATAGTGAGTCCTTTAATCAGCAATCAAATATCTTAACAATCGCAAAGCCAATTTTTAACCAAGAAAATGAACTTGTCGGTGCTGTGCTTTTACAAGCACCAGTCTCTTTAAATAATGGTTTATTTTATACCGGATTGATTATATTACTTGGGAGTATGGGACTTGCACTATTAGTTTCTATTATATTATCAATCTTATTATCAAAATCCTTTACCCGACCTTTGAAAATAATTAATAACAATACTTTACTTCTAAAGCAAGGACAATATGAACATACAATTGCTATTAAAAATAAAGATGAAATTGGAGAACTGGCAACTTCAATCAATGATTTAGCAACAAAACTGGCTGAAGCTGAAGTGAAATCAAAAAAAGAAGACATCGCAAGAAAAGAATTTATTGCCAGTATTTCTCACGAGCTAAGAACACCTCTTACCGTCATTAGAGGACTTTTAGAAGCCATAAATGATCAGGTCATTATCACTCCTGAAGAAATAACTGAAAGTCATAATCAGATATTAGCCGAAACAGTATTAATGCAACGTCTGGTTACTGACTTGTTGGAGCTTTCCAGATTACAAAATGCAAATTTTAGTATCGCCAATGAACCAGTTGATGTATTAGAACTATTAAATGATATCAGTCGCAGCTCCACAGCCTTGGCTGCTAAGAAAAATATTAAGTTAAATATTGAGATTCAGATAGACCGGCTCATTATAAATGGAGATTATGATCGTATTCGACAAATGCTTATAATTATTATTGATAACGCAATAAAATACTCATATAACAATAGTGAAATTGATATCGTCCTATTAAATGACAAGATATCAATACAAGATTATGGTATCGGAATTGATTCAGAGCAAATAAGTCATATTTTCGATAAATTCTTTATACTGGAAAACGACCAGAAGAGCGGCACTGGATTAGGTCTTGCAATTGCTAAAGAAATAGCCGAACGACACAATTTTAAGATTGATGTGAAAAGCAAACTAAATAAAGGGACAACTTTTGATATTTATTTTTAGTAACTATACTCCATCAAAAGTAAAGTATTAAAAAAGCCACTCAGTTGAGTGACTAAAAATAGACTTCATTATTTAATGGTAACTATCCACTTACATGCCAGCAAATTACCATCTTTCATTTTGCTCGTATCCTGATTCTTCATCCCACTGCTGCCAGCAAGAATCTTTGTCCCATAGCTCTTTACCATTAAATTAGTATTGAACACTTTTACTACATCAACAATTTCAAAAATGTTTCCATTATATTGAATGTCTTTTCCTAGTGGATATTCACTTAAAAATCGCTGATCTTTTACTGTGTCTTCCTTGGTAAAACCTTTGCACTCCAATTGAATAAATGGTTCATTTAACTCCGGACGTCTTTCTAAAAGCGCATTTTTCAAAGTATCATTTTCAACTTTTTGTAGTTTGAATTTACCTTTCTTATCACTTCGGTTTTTGATTAGAATTATTGGTATCAATATAACGATAAATGCCAATATAAAAGCTAATCCAAATAAAAAATCCATTATTACACCTCTTCTCACCCCTATTATATATACCATTTCAGAATAAATACAATGAGTATACCATGTAATTTGTGGACATTGTGAATAAAAAAAGTTAATCGGCACACCACCGCAAAAACTCTAAAGCAAAAGGCGACAGTTTACTGTCGCCTTTTGCCCAACTTATCCATCAATAACCCCAACTAACAACATACCATTCCCCGGTCGTACCATCTTTGGCAACAAACCAAATATAGTTCTTGTAAACCGAATCAGCATTCATGGTTTGTTCAACATTAGGTCCAGTCTTAAAATTAGAAAACAAAATAATTTTCTCCAGATTTCCGTCACTCTGAGTCAAAGCCGCCACTTCATCATACCAAAGTTCGGTCAGCTCACAGTCTTTAAAATCTTTGAATTTTTCTTTCACTGCATCTGCCGCTGCTTGTAAATCCGTCTCGGAAAAATGAACCGAACTACCTAAAGTTACAATTGTATTTTCAGTAGCACCGGCGCTAACACAGCCACTCAAAATAAAACAAGAAACGACAACTAATAAAATTGAGGTAAATTTTTTCATAATCTTTCTCCTTAGTTCTGTTTCTTCTATTATATCATATTCTGCCAGCTACTTACTTGAAGCTTGACAGTTTTTTTATTATCTGGAGATTTACGGTATAATAGAATTATATAGAATACTAAGGAGGGCTTTATTATGGCATATTTTGAGTTTGCATCAAGAAAACTTTTTTATCAATGTATTGGCGATGGTGAACCGGTCATTTTCCTGCATGGAAATACTGCCTCATCCAAGATGTTTGAATTTTTATTGCCGCTATATACCAATCACTTCAAAGTTATTCTCATTGATTTTCTAGGCAATGGTGCATCTGAACGTGTTGAACATTTTCCAGTTGATATTTGGCTTTGGCAAGCTGAACAATTAATTAATTTTATTGAGTTTCTCGATTGTGGAAAAGTTTCATTGGTTGGCACCAGCGGTGGTGCTTACGTTGCTATCAACGCGGCTTTACAGCGACCGGAGCTCATCAATAAAGTTGTTGCCGACAGTTTTAGCGGTCGCAAGATGCCTGATGATTTTATCGAAACCCTTACAGCGGAGCGAACCGCCGCTAAAGCAAATGAACTATCACGACAATATTATGAATGGAACCAAGGTCCGGACTGGGAAAAAATTGTTGATATGGATACTGCAGCATTAACACAATTTGTTGAACAAAAACATCAACTTTATAGCCGACCGCTACAAGAATTGACAGTCCCAATCCTATTGATTGGCAGCCAGCAGGATGAGCTGCTCCATGGCGACTTTACTCAGGAGTACCAAGCCTTATGCAAAATCATTCCTAATGCAGAGATGTACGTCTTTCCAAGCGGCGGCCATCCATCAATTTTAACCAATGCTGAAAAAACCGCTGAATTGATTATTGATTTTATCTGATGTTGGGGAAACTAAAAAAAGACGGCACTACAAGTGCCGTCTTTTTCAATCTTTTTATCCAATTAAATATGCTGGCGAATCAGTTTAATTGCAATAATGTTTTCATCAACATGATCAATTTCAACCTCATCAATACACATGCCGACCAGGTTCAGCTCTGCCGAAACTTCACTTTCACCCATCAATTCCCAGCCATATTCCTCCATAGCAAAATCACGCCCTTGCGTAAGACATTCGCGAATTAATGCCAATTCTTCAGCAGCCACATGATCAAGCCAAATAGTAATTATCGTTTGTGCATCAGAATAATTGACATCCATTCGCAACTGATGATGACCCTTTTTCAAAAAATAAGTAACCAACTCATCAATTATTTTGCCGTTCTTTTTAATTTCATTTGTCATCACTTACATGCTCCTTTTAGCAATACTATCCATAATGCTGCTAATAACTCCGGCAATAAAACCGCCAGCGAAACCATTATTATATAAATTAGCGCCACCCTGCCACTCAGCTGTATATTGTACCAAACTGAAATGTAAAATACCAGCAATAATGCCAATAACAAACCCAAATTCACCAGCAATCGGCGCTAATCCAGTAACAAAAATTAAAACCAATAACACTGAGGGAGTAATAACCGTGCCGCTTACAATTATCATCAGAATGCATCCTAAAATTAAAGGAATAATGTTCTTGGGATTTTTTCCGAAGGCAGAAAAGCCCATAACACTAATAATCGAGCCAACGGTCGCGCCATTTAGCGGAATCCCGCTAAATGCCACCAGAAGGGTCAGCATCAAGCCGACAATCCCCATATTAACCAGCATAAGTCCCTCACCGAATATCCGATAATAATCTGTAACTGCCCTCCCGCTCATTGACATGAGTTTCTTGTAACGCGACCAGTTAAACCGTTCGCGCAGCAAGCCAAAGCTAATAAACAAAAGCGACATGCCAATCAAAATCGCAAACAAAATATAATGAATATCCCAAGCCTCATTAACATTGACAACTACTTCTAAATCAAGTCCGGTCACTCGCAAAACTGCTGTCAAAATCAATGCCACAATTCCACCGGAAAAGCCGATATTGTAAAGCAAATATCCATTGTGAAAACGAATAACATGACTAGCAATTGCCGGAATAATAAAACCATAGCCAACGGCAATAACACTGCCGATAATTAGTCCCAGAATTCCAAAGTTAATTCCAACAGTCACTAAGGGTGCAAGCCCGGTAGCAAACATTGCGATAACAAAAAACTGTTTAAATGGGCGTTTGACAGATCTGGCATATAAGAAAACCCCTAAATAAATTGGCAAGATGTTATAGATATTCTTGCCAAAAAAAGCAAATCCCATAGTTGTTAATAAACCAGCTATTACGAATCCATTAAGCTCAACATGATTAATTCTTTTGATAAATAAAGTAAAAACCATAACTAAAACAACATTAATAAGTGTTGCGCTCAACCCACTTACTGCAATATAATCAGTAACTAGCGCATCACGCGATATGACGAGCTGCATTAATTCCTGAGGCAGATTTGAAAATGGTGCTAATACTAGGACCAAAATCATATAACTGAACAAAATCGTTTCTATATAATAGCCTTTTATTAATTTCCTGATAAAATCACCCTCCTGCATGTAAAATAAGTATAACATATTTTATATTGTTAAAAAATAATTTTTTATTTATAAATTAATTAAAAATAAATGATGTAAACAAAAAAAGTTTCAAGGTTAGAGTCATCTTCTATCTTCACAATCCCGGACTTATCCGTTAAGATGTTCTTATATCACTAATAAAAGTATTTATCATCCCCATTTGATAATTTTCTTAACAATCAGTGATATGAAAAAAGAGCCCGGGTTTATCCCGGGCTCTTTTCTATTTTCCCCAAATAAAAAAGCAGTGTATTTCAATTGTTGTTTTCACTTATTCGCAATACAATAAACCTATAGGAGATGATGATTATGATTAATCAAATTTTTGTCAATTTACCAGTCAATGATTTGGATGCATCTAAAGCTTTCTGGAGTGGTTTGGGATTCAAGTTTAATCCTACTTTTACCGATGAGAACGGGGCATGCCTGATTCTTGGTGATACTATTTTTGTGATGTTGCTGACTAAACCATTTTTTGAATCATTTACACAAAAACCGACCGCTGACCCATCGGTTGTGGTTGAAGCAATCAATGCTTTGCAAGTAGAGAGCCGTGAGGCCGTTGATAAAATAGTTGCTAATGGTGCAACACACGGTGTTGAGTTTGGCAGACGTCCAGAGGATCCAGAATGGATGTACAGTCGTACTTTTAAAGATCCTGACGGTCATAACTGGGAACTGTTCTATATGAATGAGTCAGAAATGACTGAGGAGTAAAGTTGAAACCGGCGGGAGTGCAATGCTCCCGCCGGTTTTTGTTGATTTATCAAGCTTCTGCTGTTGCAAAAAGCTATGTTCCGCGATATGATTGAATTGTATTATTATTGAGGAGTGGTACTATGTCCCAAAAGCAGCTTTCTGCGGCTGAATTAATGGAAAAAGGCTTTCGGAAGTATTCTGGTGAGGAGATTGATGTTTACTTCAATCTGGACACCTGCATGCATTCCGGTCATTGTGTGCTTGGCAACCGAGCTATTTTTAATACCGATCGGAGGCCATGGATTGCCCCTGATAATGCTGATGTTGAAGAAGTTATTCGCGTAGTGGAAAATTGTCCGAGTGGCGCACTGCGTTATATTCGCAAATAACATTATTATTCCTCATGTTTGAACAGATAAAAACCCCTGATGCGTTTACGCATCAGGGGTTTGTTTTTTCCTATAAAATATGCTTAAAAATAAATTCTCCCATACCGCCATCCAGGCAATTGCCGGTTACGTATTGGCAGACCGCCTTCACTTCAGGCTTTGCATTGCCCATCGCCACCGCAACATCCACAACCTTAAACATCGGCAAATCATTTTCGCCATCACCAATGCCATATGAAGTTGTTGCCGGAAACATCTCTAAAAAGTGCTCAATTGCATGTCCCTTAGTATTATCCGGATTTACAATCTCAAGATTATCCGGCATTGAAGAATATGCGTATAGCCCTAATGCCTCAAGCTCAGCCCGGGGCGCATTTCGTTTCACATCATCTGCATCCATCGTTTCGAGCTTAAATACATGAATTTCCGGATGAGCAGCAAAATAAGCCACTAAATCCTCTTCGTGCTTGCATTGATTTGAAAAATAATTCCATTTCCATTCAATACCGCCCAGCATTTGTTCATCACCACGCGCACGCGCGGCTTCCAACAATCGTTGGTAATGCCCTTCAAAAACAGCCGGCGGCTTTAGAAAGACGCCATCACTGGTATGCACATGATAAAAAGCATCGTGTGCTTCCAAAACTTCGATTGCCGCGCGATAATTTTCCGGACTCAGCTCATTACGGTAAACTGGTTCCTCACCCAGCAACTTATAGCCGGCACCATTGCCAAAAATAATATCACAATCAAGATCATTGGTTTCCAGCATTGGTTCAATCTGATCCATACTGCGGCCACTGATAAACACAAAATGATTATCGCCAGCCTGTAACTCACGAACCGCACGTACATTAATCTCCGGCGCTACCGGATCCATTTCAACAAATGTTCCATCAATATCTGCAAAAACTGTTATCATAAACTACACTCCTGTTCTCTACCCCATTATATCAAAGCAAAGCCGGTAGTGTCTGTTCAGAATCTGAAAATAAAAACATGGGCGACGCCGAGGCTTCGCCCATGTTCATTCTTCTAGGAGTTAAAAAACACTGTAACCAATGCATGCCCATGAATATTATCCAGCTGCAATTGGTCACCATCAAAAGTTGCCTGAGTCTGCGCATCAACCACATCAACGCCGCGAATTGTTCTATCGTTGAAACTGATTTGCACATCATGAAGCACCGGGATGTCCTCTATCGTATAGACATCCCCCTTTTTCAATGGAACATAGTTTGTCAGGGTAATAATACAAGCCTCCGCTTGCGCGGCTTGGCGCAGGCCAAGCGCTGCGGTTGTGGGCAACCCCACAACCGCCAGCGTCGGCGTGATTAACTGCCGCACTGCCTGCTGCACACATTCCTTATATATATGGTTGCCGTTGCGATAATACAAACTAAAGTAAGCATGTGCCAAGTAGACACTTGCATCGTCAGCAAGCCAATCGAAATAGCCATTAGCCGCTTTTTCCGGGGTTTGGAAATGCGAACTAAAATGCCGGTAGCTGCGATTAAAGTATGGTTCCCAGATTGGGTGCTGGCAATCCGCGCCTAAGGCCGGACTTGCCAGCATGCCAGCTTGGTAACAGATATAATGGGTGGCGCTGATATCAACGTAATCTTGCTCAAAATTGCTTGGTTTAATATCGGCTAAAGGAAGCAAGTGGGTACTTTCATTCAAGCTTTGGTAGCTGGCAAGGATTTTGCCGCCGACTGCTTTGTAGGCAGCAATTTTGGCTGCTAGATTTTCGTCAGCATGAATGTGGTCAGGAAAGATGACTAGTTTATAGTTGCTCAAGTCAGCACTTGCATCAATGATGTCATAAAGCAAATGACTTTCCTGCATGATTTTAGCTGCTCCGGCTACCGCTGCACTAAAGAGGTTGCTATCTTCATAGCGATTGTCAAGATAGATGGCAATGTCGCAAACATCACGGCTTGTCCGGGTTGTTTGCCAATATTTTTTCACCAAGGTAAAAGGCGCTGCCATTAATTCATACGCTTTGTTATCCAGTTTGCCGTTAGGGTGCAACTGGTCACCGATGGAAATGGTGCTGCCCGACAATATACTGCGGACTACTTCATATTCCAGCGCTGCCGGGTTTTTATAACCGCCAAAATCAGCCCATGATTTATGGAATCTTGCCGTCATGGCAATTGTATCCAGAGGTCCGTTCTGGAGATATTTAATCAACAACGGATAATGTTCGTAGCCCCAAATTCCTGATGCCAGTGATTCGACTTCAAGATGGGTGTAGTTTGGTATTGAAAGCTCAGTAAGATGTTGCCAAACCAAGCCGTTAAAAAATACAGTAGCTTGCGGCAACTGGCTGCGAATTGTTTGGTAAACAAGTTCTTTGAAGTTAGCTTCGACCTGGCGAGCGAAGCGATAGCGTTCGCTTGCGGCTGTCGGATCCATCCCGGCCGCCAGCATTGCCTTTTTACAATTCGGGCAACAACATTCCGGTTGGGTAACAATATCAAAGAAAAAGCCATCGACAGCCCCAATTCTTTGAATGACATCATTAATGACCTCAACAATTTTTTGTTGATAGCCGTTGTTCAGGCAGAGCCAATGCCATCCTGAATCAAAAGGCTGGTCGCCAAATTCTTTGATTTGGCGACCACTGGTATCAATAGCAATCCATTCCGGGTGTTCATATGCCTGGCGCTCATCAAAACCTACCGATATATACACCGGCATTTGAATATTGTTTGCTTGCGTGATTTGATATTGCTCAAGTAATAGATTTTTTTCTAAAAATGGATGCTGTTCCGGTAAATCGGTATAGTAATACAAATTACCATGGTGACATTTTGCAAACGTTGTCACCGAATCAACATCAATTGTTTTTAGGGTATTGATGAACTCAAGGGCATCAAAGTCCTTACCGATATCATCAATCTGCTCTGAGGTGTGGAAATCAAGATGTACATGATTGACTGGTCTAAGCATGATTAAGTGCCTCAATAATGCCATCTAAAATTTTTGGCGCACCCATTGGTGTATAAGATGTATTTTCAATGTTATAGACGGGAATTCCTAAGGGATCGCATAATTGTTTGATACGGTCACTTTGGAAACGTACTTGCGGCGCCAAAATAACAATCTGCCAATAGTTTTTGCCTAATTCTTCCTTGATACGAGCATCACCAACCGCAATAATTTCAAAATCGGTAATGCCACGATTACTTGCTTCAGTTTTCAGTGCATCAGCAACAAATGAGGAACTCATGCCACCGGCACATGCCATTAATACTTTCATGATTTATGCCTCCTTAAAGGTAAATTTAGTCCATGGTTGAATATAATCAATAAGGAAGAGTTCTTCACTTATTATTGTTGCAACTTTATTTTTTAGCTGCTGTTGGTTTTGAATCGTTTGTTTAACAATGTTGACTTCGCCCTTATATTGTCCAAAGCTATCATTGCCAATCGATACATCACCGCGATAAAGCGTGGCCGCCGTATTATTAGCCGGAATAGTGGCCGTCTTCAATTTTAGTTTAACAAATGTCGAGCGTGAAACAAAGTCATTAATGTCGCCGCGACAAAAATGCAATTCATTGAGGATAACCGACTTTTCCTGTTCGCTGACTCCGGGTTCAAAAATAACGTTAAACTCAATAACATCCTTATTGAGTTTAACCAGCTTCATCAATTCGTTCTCACTGGCATAAACATCGGCAACAATAATATCATCAATGTATTCAAGCGCCAACAAATGCTTGGCTTGGGTGATAAGATCAAGGTCACGATGCATTTCCAATGTGCATAAGCGATCATTATAAGGATGCGGACCATGAGTTGCATTGCTGCTGGAAATAAATGCTGCAGTGCGGATGCCCAGCTGTTTCACTTGTTTTGAACACTTTTCAAAGTGCGCCAATGCCAAACCGGTATAGCGTTGGGGATAAAAATTGTGGCAACCCCAGATAGCTCCGTGTCTTGGTTTATATGCCAGAACTGTTTCCAAATATGGGTTATCATAACTGATATTCAGTTCCACTTTCATATTGCTTTTCTCAAAAGTCAGCATGGCTTCATGGAAGCCGTCGTAACCGCTGTCCAAGCGGACAGCAGTTGCGCCAAGCTCTTGGAAAAAGTCCAGTGAGTCAGGCTTGATGCCTAACTCACTGAATACTGCCGGGGCAATATCAATGACTACTTCCATATTATATTCGCGTGCTTTAGCAATCACTTGTTTAAAACGAGCAATTTCATTTTCGAGATTTGGCACTGACAGAATATTAGTAAATATTCGACCGACACCAAGCTTCCCGGCAGTTTCAACATATTCAATTGTTTTTGCTAAGTCTTCTTTGTACGGATAAACCGAAATTCCTATCATGCCTTTACCTCTACACCTTCAACTTCCGCTACTACTGTTTCTTCGTCAGTCGCTTGCTCTTCCTTTAATAATTTATTGTCCATTACCTTAAAGAATGGATAATAAATCGCCATTGAAATCAAAATATTCACGACACACAGAATCAGGGCGCCAATATTAAAGTTAGTACTCATAAATGCTCCGAGCGGTCCCGGCAATGTCCACGGCACCACTGCTACCGGTCGTCCTACCAGACCAAAACTCATGGCCAGATAAGTGACTGTCCCCATAACCACTGGTGACGCTATAAACGGAATCGCAAATAACGGGTTCATAATGATTGGTAACCCAAACATAATCGGTTCATTGATATTAAAGATGCTTGGAATTAAAGTGAATTTCCAGAATTGTTTTAAGAACTTAGATTTGGCAAACAATACCATACACAATACTAATCCTAATGTCGCCCCGGCACCACCAATCCAAACAAACCACTGGAAGAATTGCTCTGGAACAATATTGGGAACATTCATTGATGTTGCACCAGCTGCTAAAGCATTCATATTTCCTTGTAATTGTTCATACCATAATGGTGTCAAAATCGGCGTAACGATAACCATACCGTGAATTCCGAGCAACCAGAAGAATGAAATAACCAAAATCGGTACAATAACTGCTAATAAACTATTTCCGGCAAATACACTTAACGGTGAGAAAATAGTCCGGATAATTTCGTTTAAATCAATATTGAATACTGCACGAATGACCCAAAGCACTAAAATAACTACGATTGCCGGAACCAAAACCGCAAAAGAGTTAGCCACAGAAGCCGGAACCCCATGAGGCATTTTTACAGTTAATTTACTACCAGCGAACAAACGAATAATCTCAACTGAGAAAATCGTAGTAATCATCGCGGTAAATAAACCAGTGGCACCAAAATTACCTAGCGACATCATCCCGCCAGACAAAGTAATACCGATTGTTGCTGCCTGATCAGCACTAATACTAGTTACTTGTACAGCACTAATTAAGAATCCAACAATTGATAATGAAATTGCTGTTACCCGGTCTAGATCATAATACTGTGCCAAACTCGAGGCTACCCCAACAACTACAAACAATGCCATAAAATCCGAAGTAAACTTTGGCACCAATGACAACGCCTCACTGTAAGGTGCGATGAGGTCTTTCCAACCATCAATCGGCAAGTTCATAAACAGAACAAAAAATGACCCAATAATAACCAGCGGAATCGTCAGACTCATACCATCGCGAATTGCACTGATATAACGGTTCGAAGCAACCTTGCCCGACCACATCGTCAACTTATCCATAAAATGCATAGTTTTCATATACTAATTCCTCCCTATGAAAATTAGCCTAAGTATAGCAAGACAAAAAAGTGCTTTCAAGAAAATCAGTTGATACTGGAATTTATTTCAAAAATAATGTAGAATCAAATCAAAAGCTGAAACTTTTTTCAATAAAATGCCAAAATAGGGGGCAACATTTATGACCATACTCTCATCCGAACTGCGTGAGCGGATAAAACTGCAACGGGAGAATTTCACTCAAGTCGAGCAATATCTGGCCGAGGCCATTATTGCTCGACCAGAAGTCCTGCAAGCCCAATCAATCGATCAGCTTGCCCATGAACTTAACACCTCAAAATCAAGTATCAGCCGCTTCGCCCGCAAACTCGGTTACAGTGGCTTCATTGAACTCAAACACACGATCTCATCATCAGAAAAACACCAAAAAAATCATCACAATAACCTCATTGCCCAATACTCACTGCTGATTGGCGACTACACCAAACTACTCAACCAATTCATTGCCAACTGCAACTTTGATGACATCCTCGCCATCGCCAAGCTCATGCACACCAGCCAGCGCGTGCTCATCTTCGGCCTTGGCAACTCCGGCAGTGTCGCCGCCGACTTCGCCTCACGGCTCAAATACTCCGGCCTCGCCGTCGCCACCATCAGCGAATCCCATGGTATTCGCATCGAAGCCCGCCACAGTCGGCCTAACGATTTGATGATCTGCTTCTCCCGTTCCGGGACTTCGCGCTGCATTCGCGACGCCTTGCGCTTCGGTCGCGAAAACGGCACCACCACAGTACTGATAACTACAAGTAATGACTATACCGTAACCACTAATTGTGACTACACGATTGTCTTACCAAAAAAAGAAGACTTTATTGCTTATAAACTGCTCTCTCATCAAATTCCTCAACTCTTCATCGCTGACGTACTCTATACCGAAATGATGAAATTGGATCCTAAAAAGTATCAGCTTGCGCTCGAAAAAACTTCCGGGGTATTAACTTAAAAAAGCCGCATTCGGCGAATGCGGCTTTTTTCTTTTTTATACAGTTTGCTTAATGAAAGTTGGGGTGATAACTAATACCGCACGAATAAATGGAAATTCAGCGAAAGTAGCATCATAAATCGGACCATCAAAAATAAGTTCTCCGGTTCCTTCAAGATAGTGCCCGGCACCCGGACCATGATTACCTTGAACTTCTTTCGTTCCGGTAGTCATCTTGATTAAGTTGTTAGCAGCCATATTAGTTTCTGTTGTATGCATACCCGCTGCCGGAATCAATAGTTTACCATCTTCAGTAATACGGATGTACGAGTTCCATGTATTATCAATATGTGCAACATTATCAGCACAAGTAACGATCGAAAATACCCCTTCATGTTTTAAGACTTCTAAAAATTTTTCAGTTAACATTATAAATTCCTCCAATTCAAACTCAGATAACACTTATCCGTAATATATTTTATATTATTTTTCACAGAAATGCAAGACTTGATTCGCTGAAAAAAATAAAGTAAGATATTAAGTATATAAATTATCGTAATTAAGGATGTGACTTACCGTGCAATTTAGTATTGGTGTAGAATATGCACTGCATTCACTGTTTTATATGATGGAAATCCCCGGCGGCAAACGCCTCGGTGTCAAAGACATCGCCCAGTTGCACGGCGTTTCCGAAACCTACCTCGCCAAAATCTTTACTAAACTCAAAAAAGGCGGCATTGTTCGTTCAGTGACCGGAGTGAAGGGCGGCTATGAGCTCGCCCGTACCCCGGAAGAAATTTCGTTTTGGGATGTTGTTGAAGCAATTGAAGGTCCGAGTTATATGTTTCAATGCGCCGAAATTCGCCAAAAGAATGTTCTTTTCGCTGATGAGTATGATCCTAAAATACCACCGAAATGTCCATGTTTGATTAAGGTTGTTATGGTTGAAGCCGAGAATCAAATGCGTAATTATTTGAAAGATAAGTCTCTGCAATGGCTGCAGGATGAGTTATACCAAGATTTTTCTAAAGAAAAACAAAGTAAGATTCGTGACTGGGCCGGCCAGGCAAATTAATATGAAAAAGCCCGCGGTTTAACCGCGGGCTTTTTCCAAGCTTTCTCGCCAAGGATTTGTCTTATCATGATGAAAGTACTATAATTGTCTTTATAGAGATAGAAATATAGAAGGTCGGTGTAAGCATGAGTGGGGTCAGCAACAAAGTCTTGATGCAGCAGAAGTCTAAGCAATCGAGCATAAAAGCAAAAGCATATACTACCAAACAAAAAATTTTAATAATCGCCAATACCATTTCCGGAAAACAGCAGATGAAAAAATATTTGCACTCAGTGCAGCAGTTGTTTGCCAAAAAAGGTGAGACTGAAGTAAAGATTACTCAGTCAAAGGGGCACGCCACCGAGCTTGCCAAAGCCTATGGTGATGATGTTGATATGATTGTTTGTTGCGGCGGCGACGGGACATTAAGTGAGGTCATTACCGGCTTAATGCCTTTTGATAACAAACCGGAACTTGGTTATATTCCTACCGGCACAACTAACGATTTTGCTAAAAGTATCAATATTTCCAAAAATCCTGAGCTTGCTGCCAACATGATTATTGATGGTGTTTCACGTCACTACGATGTTGGTTTGTTCAACAATAAATATTTTATCTATGTCGCTTCATTTGGTATTTTTTCGCGTTCTTCGTATGCTGCCACTCAGCAGATGAAAAATACTTTAGGGCGGTTGGCCTATGTGCTTGAAGGTGCAAAAGAAGTTTTTTCACTAAAATCATATCACCTTAAAATCACAACCGACAACGAAGTATTGGAAGATGACTATTTATTTGGTGCCATTAGCAATTCAACTTCAATTGGTGGTGTTATTAAACTAAAAGATCCAAATATACTTTTTGATGACGGCTTGTTTGAAGTTGTGCTGATAAAATATCCTAAAAACATTCTTGAATTCGGACAAATTTTACACGCGTTACAAACCGGACAGTATCAACAATCAGACTTGATTACTTTTGTTCATACTAAAAAAGCAATTATCGAAAGTAATGAAGAAATGCCTTGGTCACTGGATGGTGAGTTTGATCCCGGAGCGCCGGTTGTTGAAGTCACTAATGTCCACCGCGCCATTAAGGTTGTACATTAATTTATGAGAAATTAGAAAAGGGCAGCGCCGATGGCGCTGCCCTTTTCGGTTAGGGTATAAAGATTTCTTGGAAAATAATTAGTCTAAGTCCTCACCATTGCTGGCAATAACTTTTTTGCCCCGCAAGGGGACTACTCCAATGCTGCTAACAGCATTTCCGGTCGTACCAAATTGGAACAAAAAAGTTCTTAAATGTTTTCAATATCAGAACCGTTTGTTGCAATAACTTTTTTGTACCAATGGAAAGACTGCTTGCGTAAGCGTTTCTGCGTGCCTTCACCATTGTTGTCACGATCCACATAAATATAGCCGTAACGTTTAGCCATTTCGCCGGTGCCGGCTGATACGAGATCAATGCAGCCCCAGCTGGTGTAGCCAATGACCTCGGCACCGTCTTCAATTGCGTTGCCAAGTTCTCTAATATGCTCACGCAAATAGTCAATTCGGTATTGATCATTGATGGTGTCATCCGCCTCTACCGTGTCGTTGGCACCAAGACCGTTTTCAACTACAAATAATGGTAACTGATAACGATCATAAAGGTCGTTAGTAACAATTCGTAATCCTAGCGGATCAATCTGCCAACCCCATTCGGACTCTGGCAAATATGGATTTTTAATGGCAGAAAACATGTTGCCGCCAGAACGTTCCTTATCCGACTCATCATCTGCTGCAACGTATGACGCGTAGTAACTGAATGCCATAAAATCGACTGGGTACTGTTCAAGAATTTCCAGGTCACCGGCTTCTATCTGCAACGACACATTTTGTTCTCTAAATAATTTCTCCGTATATGATGGATATTTGCCGCGAGCATGAATATCCAGGAAGAAATAATTCTGCCGTTCTGCTGTCTTCGCTTTCCATACGTCAGCAGGCTTGCATGAGTACGGGTAGATTGCCGCGCCGGCAATCATACAGCCAATTTGATAGTCCGCATTGATTTCATGAGCCAGTTTTGTTGCCAGACTGCTGGCAACAAATTGATGATGCATCGCCTGATATTTGACTTGTAACGGATTTGCTTCGTTTTCAATATCCAAGGCTCCGCCAATATAGCCGCTATGCAAAATGACATTAATTTCATTGAAGGTAATCCAGTACTTAACTAAATCTTGATAGCGTTCAAAAATTGCTCGGCAATAGTTCAAGAAAAAATCAATGACTTGGCGATTTGCCCAACCACCATACTTATCAAATAATCCAAATGGAGTATCGAAATGATTAATTGTGACCAGCAATTCCATGCCATGATCTTTACAGCACTGAAATAAATCTTGGTAATACTGCAGACCAGCTTCATTTGGCTCGGCTTCATCGCCGTTAGGAAAAATTCTTGGCCAGCTGATTGAGGTTCTGAAAACTTTAAAGCCCATTTCGGCCAGCATCTGAATATCCTCTTTATAGTTATAATAAAAACCAATTGAATCATGACTTGGATAAAAGTCATAAACTGTTTGCATTCCTTGCCGCGGATGATACTCTGCTTCGCGGCGGCCATGTTTTGCATCGGGCAAGATATCCACTAGTGACAATCCTTTACCGTCAACATTATATGCTCCTTCGCTTTGGTTGGCAGCAATAGCGCCGCCCCATAAGAAATGTTCTGGAAATTTACTCAATGTTCTGCCTCCTCAAAGTTGTTAAGCTTCTGTTACTTCTTCTACTGCTTGATTCGTATCAATCATTTTGTTAGCTGCCAATACGAATGGCAAGTAAACTAAAGTAATCAATACTAAATTGATAACCGCAACCACCGCTGCTTGCCAGCTGGCTCCGGTTGCCAAAAAGGCATTAATAACCGGTGGCATAACCCATGGCACCGATACAACGACTTTTGGCAGCCAGCCAATTGAAGTCAGTATTCCGGGAACAATGACACTGACCAGTGGCGCCAGCACAAATGGTATCCCGAGAATCGGGTTCAGAACAATAGGCATCCCAAAGATGACCGGTTCATTAATTTGGAATATCCCTGGTGCTAATGAAAGTTCAGCAATTGCTTTATAATCTTTTCGTTTTGAGAAGAAGAAAATTGCAATTAATAGTCCCATTGTCGCACCACTACCGCCATATTGGGTGTAAGCATCAACAAATCCCATAGTAAAGGTTGCGAGCTCAGGCGAGTAAGCATTTGCAGTTTGAGCAAATATGGCCTGATTTTCTAAACCTAATGCCATTAACGTTGGTGTCGCAAAGCCTGATAAAATATTTGGACCATGCAACCCAAAGAACCATAAAAAGTTGGCAAAGAATACGTAAACGATAATAATGATTGTTCCACCAACATTGGTTTTTGCTAATGCCAAGAACGGTTGTTGGAACAACCCGGCAATAAAGCTTGATAAATCACCATATTCGAACGGTTTAAACACATAGAACAACATAGCAACAATACCAGCTATCAAAAAGGTCAGAATCGCTGGAATCAAAGTTGAAAATGCTTTGGCAACTGCCGGTGGCACTTGATCTGGCAACTTAATTTCCAAACGCTTAATTGACTGGAATTTCAGCAATAACTCAGTGAACACAATACCGACCAAAATCGCGGTAAATAAATTGGAACCGCTGAATAATGCCGAAAATGTTATTGCCGGCAAGCCCGATTCAATCGCGGCTGTATAGCCGCCTACCCATTGGTTCTGCCAAAAACCACCAGTAACTAAGTCACCTTTTGGTAAAATTGTCATAAAGATTGCAAATATAATAATCGCATTGGTGAAAGGCCGTTCCGCCTTACTCGCTTGTGATAATTTAAAAGCAATTCCCATAACCACAATCGGAGCAATCCATTGCAGACCGCCAAACTCAATTGAGCTAAAAATATACCGTACATTTTGTATAACACTAATAAATCCTTCGCCATAATAAGCTGGATTTGACAAAGAGAATGGTAAGTTGTCAGCTAAAATAACATTATTAATCAGAATTGCAAAAGAAGCTGTAACCGTTAAAGGCAATGCAAAAATAAAACCATCACGGATAGCACCTAAGTAACGATTTGAACTTAACTTTGCAGCAACTTTCATAAACATTTCCATATAATTCACTCCTTTTTCGTTAAGGTTAAACGTTTAACTTCATCAATATAACACATGAAAAAGAAAAAATCAACCCGTTTATAGGTTGATTTTTAATATTTATAAAAATTGATACACTATCTTAAATACAAAGATTTAATTGCTTAAATACTATTTTGAGTTGATCCGCCAAGCAGCAATCTGGTCGCTAATGTTCGATGTTCACATGCTTGACCATCGAACATTGAAAGCAATGCTTCAGCTGCCATTGCACCCCATTCCGATTGAGAAAAATAAATGGTTGAGAGTGGCGGATAAGCGAGCTGTCCTTCAAGAGTGGCATCAAATCCAATAATCTGAATATCTTCGCCAATGACAAAATCCTTATAGTCTTTAAAACCCAGATATAAACCTAAAGCCATATTGTCATTCAAACAAAAAACACCGACTTTTTTATTTTTTGTTTGCTGATAGATATATTCGCTATGTTCAATTCCGGCATTGAGGGTATAGTCGCCAGGCAGTACTTCAAATTCTATTTGATGTGCTGCCGCCGTATTAGCTGCTACATCACGTCTTATCTTGCTGCTGAATGATGATTTCGGGCCTTCAATAACAATAATCTTATCAACATTATTTTCTATTAGTTCTTCTATCGCTGCGGTTGCGCCAAACTCATTATCAACAAGAATATTGCTGATATTTTCATGTTCTAATTCGCGATCAAGTACTACCAACTTGTGACCGGCATCAGCATACTTTAAAAGTTCTTTACCGGAAAAAGTTGAATCTAAAATAATTGCGCCATCCACCAGTTTTTGCGGTAAGAATGCATGGGCTTTACTGCCGGAACAGACTATAAGTTCATAACCTTCTACTTCAAGTTTCTCCTTTATTCCTGCCAAGAGCCGTCCATAAAACGAGCCAACATAATCAGTCAAAAAAACAGCAACAATATTGGTTTGTTGCTTTTGTAATGAGCGTCCGACTAAGTTTGGTGTATATTCCAGTTCCTCAGCAATTGCCATGATTCTTGCTCTGGTTGCTTCCGAGACTTTTTTACTGCCATTCAGTGCATATGATACTGCCGTCACCGATACTCCGGCCTTCTTAGCAATATCCTTGATACTAGCCATGTTCATTCCTCCGAACCAAAAACCCTGTTAACATGAGTTTTCCTTTTAAAATCATACCATATTAGCCCGCTATATTCCAGTGCATATACAATGCCTGTACTGGTAAAGACTTCATTTCTCTACGAAAATATGCTATAATTCTTAAAGCTTATGAAAAGAGGGAAATACATGGATACAAAATCATTAAAGACATTAAAAAATCTATATCTGACAACAGCAATCATTGCCACTGTCAATGCCATTCCAGGATTCGGATTCTTATTCAATTTACTTTTCGGAATTCCAGCCTTAGCGGTAGCAATTTTGGCTATCATTCAAATTGTTGCTGCTAAAAAAGCAAAGCAATCAGTAGCTATCAGTGTCTTGGCATTAGTAACCGGTACTATCGGCTTCATTTCTGCAATTATAATATTGTTAGCAATGATTAGCGATGGCGGTTCAAGCAGCTACTATATGAACAGCTATGGTTCAAGCGGTAACCCGGTATTTGGTTTTGCAATGCTTATCGGCTTCTGTGCTTGGGCAATGTTCGTAGTAACTACTGTGCTGCACTATGTACAATTTGCTAAAATCAATAAAATGATTAAAATGGAAAGTTTTAATCAACAACAATATTAATTTCATAGAAAAGGAGAACCCCCTGGGCGCCAAAGGCGCCCAGGGGGTTTTTTATATAATAACGTCGTTTTGTACTAGAGTAATGATGCTGCATCCTTATCGAGAATAAGAGTGATATGGGGATGCATTTTTAAAATTGAAGCTTGAATAGCTTGATCTACGCTGCCATCTACCAGCCGTTTAATTATCTCAGCCTTTTTCGTGCCACTGGCGAACAGAATAATATGTTTAGCCGCCATTACACTACGTGGTCCCATAGTCACGTAATAGTCAGGAATTTCGTCGCTGCTTTCAAACAGTCTGCCGATACGCTCTTTCATCGCTGCATCACATTCTACCCGGCTAGTTTGATCCGCGAATGTTGTTGTTCCAGGCAGATTGCCGCAATAATGGCCGTCTGCACCAATTCCCAAGAGAATAACATCCAGTCCGCCATCGGCGGCAATCTGCTCATCCTGTTGCTGCCAGTTATTATGATCAAGTTTATGTATATGTGTCTCGCTGATTCCTGCCGGCGTAAAGAAAAATTTACGCAAGTCACTAATAGTGACACCTTCGCGTCCTTCTTTACGGTTAGGAATTTCATCAAAGTTATAATAATGAACATTATCAAAATATGACTTTGCTTTTACTTCCGGAACCAATAATTCATACATTTTAATTGGTGTAGTTCCGGCTGTAATTGATAGATTGACTCTTCTATCCTGATACATATAACCCAGCAAATGCTGTGCAGTAACTTTACTCATTTCCTCATAAGTATCAGTAATAATAATTTTCATTTGTTTTTCCTCCTTATTTGATTGCAGTAAATAGCCGCTCTTTTTCAAAGATTAAGCCACTTTCTTCTTCCGGTAGTACATTCAAATAATCTTGCGAATTAGTTGCAACAACTATGATACTGGCGTCATATCCGGCCGCTTCAAGTGCGGCAATATCAAATTCAACTAAAGTATCGCCAAGATGTACTTTTTGTCCTTGAGTCACTTGTGACTCAAAATGTAAACCATTTAGATTTACGGTATCGATACCTATATGAATAAGTACCTCCAGCCCGGTTGTTGAACGCAATCCAATTGCGTGTTTAGTCGGGAAAACCGCCTCAATAGTTCCATCAAAAGGCGCGACCACACGTCCGTCTTTTGGTTTTATGGCAATTCCCTGACCCATAATCCCGGCCGCAAAGGTTCTATCATTAACCTCACTCATTGGATAGAGCTCACCATTTGCCGGACTAAATACTTCAGCCAATTTTCCTGCTGTTTGTTCAAGTGTTTCAACAACATCCAATACTTCCGGATCGTCTACAACCGGTAAGTCATCTGTTTGTTTGATTCGTAGTCCAAAGACAACGGTGATTCCTACAGTTACAACTACAGTAACAATGACAGCAATAACAAAGCCGAAGAAGCCTTCACCAAAGAATGTTGGAACTGAAAGAATACTTGGCATCGCTGGTGCTAAAGCTCGTGCCCCAGCCATTGCAGCAATCGCACCACCAACACCACCACCGATAACAGCAGCCCATAATGCTGCTTTATATTTAACAAGCACCCCATAAAGAGCTGGTTCAGTAATACCCAAAAATCCTGAAATGGTTGCTGATAGCGATACTTGTTTCATTTTTTTGTTACGAATTACAAGATAAATACCTAATGCCGCTGCCGCTTGTGCCATTGTACTCATAAAATTCATCGGCGCCATGGTTGAATAACCATAGGTAGCAATTTGTTGTTGGGTAATTGGTCGTAATGCGTGATGCATACCAGTTAACACTAGGAATGGACGGGTTGCACCAACAACAAAGCCGGCAAGCCAAGGTGCAAAATTAATTAGGGCTTGAATTCCAATTGCAACATATTCACCAGCGTAGTAGCCAAGCGGCGCTAAAGCAATTAGCGATACTGGCACCATGACTACTAAAGTCAATACTGGTGTGAATATGACGCTTATCATCTGCGGAATAATCCGCTCAAAAAAACGATACACCACGCTCAACAGCAAGACTGCTAAAATAATTGGAATTACTGATGAACTATAATTTACCATTGGAATCGGTAAAAATCCAAGGAACATCAATGGCTCCGCACCACCAGCAGTAGCTGCATTAATAATAGATGGATACATGAGCGCTCCCGCTAATGCTAGTGCCATATATTCGTTAGTCCGGAACTTACGGGCAGCACTTACTGCCAGTAAGAATGGGAAGAAATAGAACATACAGTCAGCGGCAATATTTAAAACCACGACTGTTGCATTCGCCGGATCTACCCAACCAAGACTGGTAAATAAGAAAATAAATCCCTTAAGCATCCCACCACCAATAACCGGTGGTAATGACGGTGTTAAAATTGCTGCAATCGTATCCAGCAACTTATTGAACCACCCTTTAGGTTTAGCGGCATCGTCAGCTGCTTGGTTATCAAGGTTAATCATTAACGCCAGCTCATTGTAAACTGCTGAAACGTGACTTCCGATGATTACTTGAAACTGCCCACCTTGTGATTGTGCTCCCAGCACACCATCAAGATTTTCAATCGCATGAATATTGGCTTTATCTTCATCTTTTAAGCTAAAGCGCAAGCGAGTCATACAGTGGGTAACATGCCCTATATTGGCTTCACCACCAACTAAATCCAAAATCTGTTTTGCTAATTCTTTGTTAGTCATCTTTTTCACCTCTTAAAAATTATCCATATTACCATCAAGAAAATAAAAAATGACCCAAAAGAGCAGCAACATAAAAATGTTGTTGTTCATTTAGGTCATGCCGGCTTTAACCGTAACAAATCCATCTTTGTTTATATTTTAAGTCCTTGATACGACTCGGTTGATATGTAATGTTAGATATAATTTTTCGTCCGGGGTCGTTTCCCAGCCGTATGACTGCTGCAAAAAGCGAGCAATCTTTTCGGTACATTCAAACTCACGCACATATTTACGCTTCACCACTTCAAACAAATACTCATCCTTTATTGGAAAAGGTTCATTATTCATTTGTCTGATAAGGAAATACCGTAAATGGGTTAGGAAACGAGTAAAATTCAATGATTGTTCGTCCAGAATGGTTTGAAAATGATATTGTACAATGTTGAGCACCTCACCCATTATAGATGTTAACTCCACGGTTGTGTTCATCGTTTCAAAATCAATCTGAGCATTCACAAAATGCATTGCAATAAATACTGCTTCTTCATCCGGCAAGCGAATACCGATTTTTGCTTCTATCAAATCAAGTGCTTTGCGACCAACTTCTACCTCATGCAGGTAGAGCTGCTTAATCTCCCAGTGAAGCGGATTGCGTAAAGCAATACCATCTTCAAATCTTTTCAAAGCAAAATTGATATGATCAGAAAGCGTTACAATAAGATTTGAATTAAGTTCCTGTTGTAACATTTCTTTGCCTAAACTAATTATCTCATTACTCAAAATAATCAGTTCGTAAGAGACTTGATTAATAATCTCGGCCATTCGTTCAAGACTAGCTTTACTGCTTGGCAGGAAGGTCTTTTCAACCAATGTCGGATTAATAGAATCACCCGGATAAACTTGAAAACCTATCCCTTTTCCCATAACTACCATTTCTTGATTATCTTCTGATACCAGTACGACATTATTATTTAATCTCCTTACCACGACCATAGTACCACCTCAAAATGTTCAAAATCCATCGCATTAAGAAAAGTAAATTTTTACATGGGATAAGTAGCTCTATCCGTAACTTGCAGTCTCCTCAAATTTATTGTGACTTTATTATAGCACCCAAAAGAAAGCGGTGTCAACACTGATTGTTGACAGTGCTTATAATTTTTCACCATTGGTCGCGATTAAATCTTTATACCAGTAAAAAGAGTCTTTACGATAGCGTCGCTTGGTTCCAGCACCGTAATCATCCTGATCTACATAGATAAATCCATAGCGTTTTGACATCTCCGAAGTTCCCGAACTGACAATATCAATCGGCCCCCACATCGTATAACCAATGACATCCACACCATCTTCAACAGCGCGTTTCATCTCACGAATATGCGACTCCAAATAAGCAATCCGGTAAGGGTCATGCACCGTACCATCTTCATTTAAAGTATCGATCGCACCAATGCTATTCTCCAAAATAAAAATCGGTTTCTGATAACGATCAAACACATGATTCAACGTATAACGAAGTCCCACCGGATCAATTTGCCAGCCCCATTCACTGCCCTCGAGATAAGGATTCTTCAACACATTTGTAACATTCCCAGAGGTCAGTTCCAAATTCTCAGCATCACTGCTGGCAATCATTGACATATAGTATGACATTCCGACATAATCAGCCGTGTGTGCGGCAATGATTGCCAAATCATCGGCAGCCATCGTAATCGTAATGCCTCGACGCTTAAAATAAGTATTCGCATAATACGGATAATGCCCGCCCGCCTGAACATCGAGGTAGAACATATTGCGCATGCGGTCCTCATTTTGCATCTCCAGCGCATCTTCCGGCTTACACGTGTGTGCATATGTAGTAAAGTAAGCAACCATACAGCCAATTTTATTTTCTGGATCAATTGCATGTGCTAACTCAGTTGCCCGCGCCGCTGCTACAAACTGATGATGCAAACCTTGGAAAATCATTTCCTCATAATTTTCCTGTCCGGTATCTAAAATACCTAGTGTCTTCGGACCGGCTTTAGCACTCATATTAATCTCATTAAAGGTAACCCAGTACTGTACCTTACCCTTATAGCGATTAAACAAAACATCACAATACTTAAGGTACAAATCAACCAACTTACGATTATACCAACCACCAAACTTTTCAATCAGCACAATCGGCATATCAAAATGCGAAATAGTAATCAACGGCACCATACCATGACTAATAATCGTATCGATTACATCATCATAAAATCGTAATGCCAGTTCATTTGGTTCGGCATCATCGCCACCGGGAAATACCCGTGCCCAAGCAACTGAATAGCGGAATACCTTAAAGCCCATCTCTGCCATCAAAGCAATATCTTGTTTGTAAGTATGATAGAAATCAATACCGCGTCGCTTGGGATAATACGTATCATCCAACTCAGCTTTGGCAGCATCAATCGATTCCTGAGTAATCTTCAACTGCTTGGTAATTGTACGATCTAGTTTCGGATTAAACCGCATCACATCAGGGATAGTTAACGACTTACCATCCACATTATATGCGCCCTCCGCCTGACATGCGGCCAATGCACCTCCCCACAAAAAATCTTTTGGAAAACCATTTTCCATTACTTTCACAACCTTTCATATCCTAAGATAGCTAAAATGTTAGCACTTTCAAAAATAGAAGTCCACGCGTTTTCTCAAATAGAATATTTTTTCTATCTGAGAAATTTTTGTTAATAAACCTAAAAAGTGACGCGAGCTTAGGCTCGCGTCACTTTCACTTTTCACAAAATAATTGAATGCTTTTGCCGATATTGTTATACTTAAATTATATTAAGGAAACGGGGTATTTTATTATGGCAAAAGCAGTTTTTTATGTTTCATTCAAACTCAAAAAGGGCGCGTCAGTAAGCGAATTTTTAGCTGCCGCTGAACAACTGAACAATGGCTACATGGCCAAGCAAAAAGGCTATATTTCATGGCAGCAGCTTGTTGATGGTGATACTTGGGCTGATTACATCACTTTTGAAACCATGGAAGATGCTAAGCGTGTTGCTGAATCAACTGAGCCAAATGAACTGGCTAAAGCATTTTATGCCTTCATTAATTTGAACAGTTGTAAAGTTCATATGTATACAATTGAAAAAAGTTACTAGACCTGGCTTTGCATATCATCACAAATTATATATAATAGAGGTTAGGTAAACCCTAATATATATGAAACGGAGCATCAATAATGGAAAATATGCCAAATTGCCCACAGTGCAATTCAGAATATGTTTATAGTGACGGTACTAACCTTGTTTGCCCTGAATGTGGCCACGAATGGTTGCCGGGAAGCGTTGCCGAAGGCGGCGAAGCGCAGATCAAAGATGCCAATGGCAATGTCTTAAATGATGGTGACACAATTGTTGTTACCAAAGACTTGAAAGTAAAAGGCAGCTCTTTGGTTGTGAAGCAAGGAACCAAAGTGAAAAATATTCGCCTTGTTGAGGGCGATCATGATATTGACTGTAAAATTGATGGCATTGGTGCCATGAGTTTGAAATCTGAGTTTGTGAAGAAAATTTAAAAACCGGTGGGCTTGTCCCGCCGGTTTTATTCTTTTACCCGGTATTGTAACCGATAAAGGAAAGTGATAAAATTTTGCTTAGACTTTTAAGGAGGCAAATTATATGAAAAACAAGAATTTACTACTAGGATTTTGTGCTTTGATTTATGCGATGTTGCTTGCATTTATGCTGATTAGCAACTTTACTGCACGCGAGGCTGAGCATTGGCGCTTTTTCTATGCCTTCACTCAACAATCAAACATCATTGCTTTGATTTGGCTGATTTTATATGGTCTGAATAGCTTTGTAAAGCTGCCGATTGATAGATTTATTAATAACCGTTTGCTGATTACTGCTATTACTGTTTATACTTCAATTACTTTCTTTATTGTTGTGTTCGTGTTGAATCCTGTACTTGCCGGGCAATGGCAACCGCTTGAATCTTCAAGTGAGTTCTTCCTGCACAATGCAACTCCAATCGTGATGTGGTTATTTTTCTTCTTAGTACCAGGATTAGGCAAAACCAAACCAATTCAAGCTTTGTATATTCTTATCTACCCAATTATCTACTTGTTCTGTAACATCGCTATTGGTATGAACTTTACTTATCTCGATGGTAAACCGGCGTTTGCTTATGGATTTACAAATCCAGCTAACTACTCGAACATACTTTTCTTTGCCGGCTTTATTCTGGCACTGATTGGCATCTTTGCCTTATTCGGTTTAGCTTTAATGCAATTGAAGAAGAAAATTAATCGTGATTATTTTGAGATTATCGAATAATTGAAAACCGCCAAGTCCGAGGACTTGGCGGTTTTTTGTTTTTCCTTTATAAATCTTCAAGCTGCCAATCAATTGCTCCGCGACCATTAGCTTCCAAAATTGCATTTACTTGAGAAAATGGCTTGCTGCCAAAAAATCCACCATTGGCTGCAAGCGGTGATGGGTGTACACCTTTTAGTAAAGTGTGCTTAGGATTATCAATCCCTTTAGCAGCAGCAATCGCATGATTGCCCCAGAGAATAAATACAATTGGCTGCTCTGATTTATTGAGTTCTGCCAAGGCATGGTCAGTAAAGGTTGTCCAGCCAAACTTCTTATGGCTGCCGGCCTTCCCTTCTTCAACACTCCAACTGGTATTCATCATCAATACCCCTTGCTTCGCCCACGAAACAAGATAGCCATGATTTGGTGCATCAATATCCAAATCGCTTTTCAACTCTTTATAAATATTACGCAAACTCGGGGGAATCTTAACTCCAGGCTTTACTGAAAAACTTAAGCCATGCGCCTGCCCGGCACCATGATATGGATCCTGACCGATAATAACAACTTTTACCTGATCGAGCGGACACAATTCAAAGCACGAAAATAGCTCATCCTCCGGCGGATAAACCATTGCTGTTTTCCGCGCCTCATCAACTTTATTCATCAACTCAACAAAGTAATCCTGTTTTTTTTCTTGCTCCAAAAATTCATTCCAACTATTCATCAAACGTCTCCCATCTACACAATGTAGTTCTTGTATTATTATACTCTATTTGGAGAAATTTGAAAAGGCGACTTTTCCCGAAAGTCGCCTTTTTTTATTTCAGTAAAGCAAGAATATCTGCCACAATAAGTTCTGGTTCAAGACGATATCTGCGGTATAATTCTGCTTTTGGAACACTGTCGGTAAATTCCTTGATAGCACCATAATTCAGTACCTTCATGCTATCTGCACCATAGTAGCGGCTGATTTTTTCACCAAAACCACCATCCAAAATGCCGTCTTCAAGGGTAATAACTACATCATGATTCGCTTTCAGTTGATTCAGCATATCTTTATCAATACCGGTAATAAATCGCGGATTAATGAGCGTTGCGTCAATGCCTTTGGCATTGAGTGACTCTTGAACTTTTTCCCCTAAAGATAAAAAGCTGCCAAGTCCAATTATCGCTACCTTGCTGCCGGCATGCAGTTGTTCATAGGTATTCAGACTGAAGTCAAATTGTGTTTGCGGACGGTTGATTACTGCCTGTTCGGGCAAGCGCACCGCCACCGGATGCTGGTCTTGAGCGAGCGCCCACTCCATCATTGCGGTTAGTTCTTCTTGACTCGTTGGCGCCAAATATACCAAGTTAGGAATATTGCTCATCATTGCGATATCAAATACGCCCAGGTGAGTCACATCACTGCCGGAAATGGTCGCGCCTTTTATGACGATGACTGCCGGATTATTGTTGATACATAAGTCATGTGATATTTGGTCATACGTTCTTTGAATGAATGTGCTGGAATGAAATACAATTGGTTTCATTCCTTGTGAGGCCATTGCCGAAGCGAATGCGATGGAATGGGCCTCAGCAATCCCGACGTCGAAGTACTTGTCGGGGTGCTTGCTGCGGAAGCCGCCAAGACCAAGCGCGCCAGGAATGGCCGCGTTGATGGCAACAACACGGTCGTCTTGTTGCACTTTGGCTTCAAGGTAGTCCATCATTACTGATGCGTATGATGGCGTACCACTGCCGGCCGGCGACTTGCCGGTCGCCAGGTCGAATGGCGAATGCCAGTGGAAGGCTTCTTTATTAGTCGTTGCCGGCTCATAGCCGTGACCTTTTTCAGTATGCACATGTAAAACAATTGGGTGATCGATATCTTTAATTGCTTCAAAAGCAGCAATCATTGTCGCCATATCATTTCCTGCTTCTACATAACGATAATCAAAGCCGATTGCTTTAAACATGTTTTCTTCGGCAGTTCCATTGGTTTCACGTAATAAGCGCAAATTTTTATAAAGACCGCCCTGGTTTTCAGCAATTGACATCTCATTGTCATTCACTAATACAATCAAGTTCGAACCTAAAACCGCACCATTATTAAGCCCCTCAAATGCCATACCGCCGCTTAGTGAGCCATCACCAATAACTGCAATAACATTTCCTCCGGCACCATTCAAATCACGAGCTTTTGCTAATCCAGTTGCTAAGCTTACTGAGGTAGACGTATGGCCAACAGTGAAAAAGTCATGTTCACTTTCATGCTGGTTGCTATACCCGGTTACGCTATCATAATTTTCCTCATCAATAAAACCATGTTTCCGGCCGGTTACAATCTTATGCGGATAAGATTGGTGCGAAACATCCCAAACAATCTTATCGCGCGGCGAATCAAATACATAATGAAATGCTAAGGTAAACTCAACTGAAGCTAAGTTTGGACCCAAATGACCACCGTGCTTACTTACTTTAGTTAAAACTAACTGGCGAATTTCCTCGGCTAAACGTTCTAATTCCCCAACACTCAACGACTTTACATCTGTTGGTGTACTTACTTGAGATAAAATATTTTCTGTCATTATTTTCACTCTCTCTTTAAAAATCAACAGACTGCAATACTATCAAGTCTGCGCTTCTCTATCATACTACTTGAAGTGCACTCCACGTCAAGGACTTTTGTGAAAAATTAAGAAAACAGCAGACGCAGCATCTGCTGTTTTCCAAATTCTCCCGAAAAGAGCTAACATTATTGTAAGCCGTCCCATTTCTTCCCATTTTTGATGTATAATAAGGTTGAAAAATAATTTGAACTGAGGAACCCGTATGAAAAAAACGATTCTGATTGTTGATGATGATTTGGAAATTATGAATCTCATTGAACTTTATCTTGGCGATGAATATCAAGTAGTTAAATATCCTGAAGGTCTGCCGGCGCTGCGTTACATTGAGACTCATCAAGTTCACCTTGCGGTTCTTGATGTTATGTTGCCTGACATTGACGGCTTTTCGCTTTGTCAAAAAATTCGTGAGCAGTATTTCTTTCCAATTATTATGTTAACTGCCAAAATTGAAGATTTTGATCGTATTAATGGCTTGATGCTTGGTGCTGATGACTATATGACTAAGCCATTTAATCCATTAGAACTCGTAGCACGAATTAAGTCACAGCTGCGACGCATGAATCAGTATAATATCAATGCTGTGAATGAAGAGCTTTATCTTGATGGCTTGCTGATTAATAAGAGCACCCATACATGCAGCATTGATGATAAGCCATTGAATCTGACACCGCTGGAATTTGATATTCTTTGGTATTTGGCATCCAATGCCGGCGAAGTTATTTCTTCGGAAGATTTATTTGAGGCGGTTTGGAAAGAAAAATATTTAGATAACAATAACACCGTGATGACCCACATTTCGCGTATTCGCGATAAAATCGGTGAAGTGGCGTCATATAAGAAAATAATTCAAACCGTGTGGGGAGTTGGCTATAAAATTGAAAAATAAAGATAAAAAACATATTATCAGACAAATATTCCGCAAATTATTATTGCAATACTTACTGACAATTTTTGCCTTTATCGTATTATTATTTATTATGATTTTTATTGCCAGTCTCATGATTACCAGCAGAACTTGGTATGATATTGATGTCATCTATTTAATCTTACGCACGATCGCTGATAACCTTGGCTTCTTTGTCTGGCTGACAATTGCTGGTGGCATCATTATTATTTCAATCATATTTATCTATCGTGCGGTTAAATATATTGAGAGCATCTTTTGGTTTGTCGAGGAAACTGCGGAAGGCAAGCCGGCGAGTGCTTTACCTTCCGAACTCTATCAATTTGAAGACTATCTGACACCAAAACTACAACCACAAATAATTGTCGATAATGATGAAAACTTCAAAAATGCCAGTACCATTATTTACTTGGCACATGATTTAAAAACACCACTAACTTCAATTTTAGGCTACTTAACCTTATTGAAGGATGAACCGGATTTACCGGAAAAGTCACGAGCAAGCTATGTAGATATTATTATGCGTAAAGCTTTGCGTCTGGAAGAATTAATTAACGAATTCTTCGAGATGACCATCCTCAATATGAGTGAAGTCAAACTGGAGTATACTAATGTTAATTTGGAGCGCATGTTTGAACAAATTCTTTTTGAATCTGAACCTTTACTGACCGAAAAGAAATTACAATCAAACATTGCTATTGATACCTCTATCCAATTTACTTGTGACAATAATAAAATGGAACGAGTATTCACTAATTTATTGAACAATGCTATCAGTTACAGTTACCCAGATTCAACAATCACTATTGATGCTACCGAAACACCAAATAGTCTGGAAATAAACTTTACTAATCACTGTCCAACTATTCCTGCTGATGATCTTGAAAAGATCTTTGACCCTTTCTATCGCCTTGATTACTCTCGCTCAAGCCGAACCGGTAAATCCGGCATTGGTTTGTCGATTGTTAAAAAGCTTGTTGTGCTACACAATGGTACGATTGAAGCCAGCAGTGAAAATGATATTGTTACTTTCAAGTTACGTTTTCCTAAATAATTATCTGCCGAAACAGCGGTGCGCCTTGGCGCACCGCTGTTTTTCTTTTCTCCCGTAAGGGTTTCGTAAGCTTTTAGTGATGAAAATGTATGACACTATTATGGAATTCTAAAAACACTAAAATTGAGAACGCGGTACGATATAGAAAACAAGTTATTCCTTCAGGAGGTTTTTTCTATGGCCCGTAAACAATTAACCCAAATTTTCCCCTTTCTATTACCATTGCGTCAAAAGCAAAGAAAGTTATTTTATTATACAGCAATGCGTTTTGATCAGCATGAATATACTAAAGATACTAATCGCGGTGTGCCTTTTGCCAATCATGTCCATACAATCCGTTCAGAAATTGTTAATCCTGATACTGGATACGATATTAAATATCAAGAGAATAAATATTACAATTTAGAGCTTGCCAGTAATGAATTACAACAACTGCTTATTCGCCCCGGCGAAACATTTTCATTCTGGAATGCACTCCGCTATGCCGATAAATATATGCCTTATAAAGACGGATTAGTTTTGGTAAACGGTAAGATGCAAACCGAATATGGTGGCGGATTGTGCCAACTCAGTGGTATGCTATATGAACTTTTCATGCACAGTCCGCTCACTATTATTGAACGCCACAACCATCCGACTAAATCATTTGCATTGCAGACTGAATCACAAATTGAAGCGATGGATGCAACCGTCAGCGAAGGCTGGCTGGATTTAAAGGTTAAGAATGAAACTAATATGACTTTTGAACTTGCTATTGAATTCATTGATAATATTATTGCTATTGAATTGTTATCAGATACTTATCAGCCTTACGAATATAAGGTAGTCAACGAAGAGCTGACTCCTTTTATCAAAGATGGTATCCCAATGCAACACACAGTTGTCGTTGTTAAAAAAATTGATAAACAAACGCAATCATCGACAGAAGTAAATCGTGTTGTTGTCGATTATAAAATTGCCCAAAATTTAATTGAAAGTGAGGACACTCAAAATGTCTAAAACCAACGTTGCCATTTTCTTTGGTGGAAAAAGTTCTGAATATGCCGTATCACTGCAATCAGCTTATGCTGTCATTTCCACGCTAAATACAGATATATTTAAACGTACCCTCATTGGTATCAGCAAATTTGGCCAATGGTTCCACTATACCGGTGCTCTGGAAAATATTAAACACGACACCTGGTTGCATGATCGAGATAATCTCCACCCAATCACTGCCCACCTCTCATCGTCACATCCCCAGCTCTATGCAAACACGGCCGGTATTGAAACTGCGCTGCCAATCGATGTTGCTCTACCTATCTTACATGGAAAAAACGGCGAAGACGGTACTTTACAAGGTATGCTTGAACTCCTCAGAATACCAATTGCCGGCTGTACTACCATGTCATCAGCTCTATGCATGGACAAATACCGCGCCCACCAACTCATTCAAGAAGCAGGAATCAAAGTACCCCGCGGCATGTTGTTTAACAGTTCCCAAAATATGGGAGAAATCGGCGAACAGGTGAGTAAACTCACCTATCCGCTCTATGTAAAACCCGTTTGCGGCGGCTCATCAATCGGCATCTCCAAAGTAAACTCAGCCAAACAACTCAATGAAGCGATTACCGAAGCATTTCAACATGATGAAAATATAATCATTGAAGAGCACATCGATGGTATCGAGGTTGGCTGTGGCATCATCGGTAAAACCCAATTAACCATTGGTGCCGTTGATGAGGTTGAAATTGATTCTGCATTTAATGACTATAACGCCAAATACGAGATTCCCAGTAAAATCCATGTTCCCGCTCGCATTGATCCGGAACTGCGCCAAAAAATCCAGGAAGCATCCCTGCTCATATATCGCACCCTTGGCTGCTCCGGCTTTGCCCGCGTCGACTGCTTCCTGACACCACAAAATGAGATCTACTTCAATGAAGTAAACACTATTCCCGGTATGACCGAAAAAAGCCGCTTCCCTAAAATGATGGCTGGCATCGGCTTATCATTACAAACCCTCACAACAACAATCATTGAAAATACCCTAACCAATAAGTAGGTGACCACTATGACTCATGAAACCGAACGGGCTTGGATTGAAATAAGTCCTGCAGCACTTAGATACAACCTTGAATTATTACGGGCTTATTCGCCTACTCAACATCAAATCATTGCCATCGTCAAAGCGAATGCCTATGGCCATGGCGCGGTAATTATTGCCCAACAACTCGCCAAAGCCGGCATTCACTTTTTTGCCGTAGCCACCTTAGATGAAGCAATTGAACTGCGCCAGAATAATATTTACGGTGAAATTCTGATTCTTGGTCCAACTACGCCAAGCCGAATCTCGGAAATTATTGAACACAATTGCATTCAAACAATTTCTGGCTACCAATACGGCATGCAACTCGCAACATCGGACTCCGCTGTGCGCTGCCACATCAAAATTGATACCGGCATGCATCGCTTGGGCGAGCCCTATCAAAATTTCGAAGCTATCGCCTCGCTTTACCGCGAGCCCGCACTACACATCGAAGGCATCTTCACCCACTTCGCTGTCGCCGACAGCTTATTGGTTCCCGACATCACCTTCACCCAAAAACAGATTCTCCACTTTCAAGCAGTCATCAAATATCTTAAAAAGCAAGGCATCAATCCCGGCTTCCAACACACCCAAAGCACCTATGGACTCTTTCACTACCCCCAACTCGAATACGACTTCGTTCGCATCGGCCTTGGCATTTACGGCCTACTCTATACTGAAGCCGACTACCAGAAACTTCCTCTGCAACCGGTACTCACACTAAAAAGCCGCGTCATCGCCACCAAAGAGCTTCAACCCGGTGACCACGTCGGCTACGGCTGCCTTTTTAAAGCCGAACGCACAATGCCAATTGCCGTCCTGGCAATTGGCTACGCCGACGGCATCCCCAGAAACTTATTTGCAACTGGCAGTTATATGCTGATTAATGGTAAAAAAGCGCCAATCATCAGTAACGCCAGCATGGATTACCTCGTTGTTGACACTAGCGGCATCGAAGCCATACAGCTAGACACCATTGCAACCGTCATCGGCAAAGATGGCAAAGAACAAATCACCTTGGAACAATTTGCTCGTCGCCTGGGGCATGAACAACTGGACATTGCCACTAAATTTCATTGCCGCCTTCCCCGAATTATTGTTGAATAAAAGAAAGAACCGCGCGAAGCCAAGGCTTCGCGCGGTTTCAATTTTTCTAGCGTTCGGTAATCAAACGGGTAATTCGCTCGATTTTTTCAGTATTAGCTGCTGTATCTTTAGAAACGACATCAGTATATAACATGTCAATAACATACAATTGCGCCAACTGCGCTGAAATTAACATTTGTGTTGGCACTGATTTACGTTGCGGTGTCAGTAACACAATATCGGCGAATTCAGTAGCTGACGACTGGGCAAAGTTAGTAATCACAATCGTTGGTGCACCAATTGCTTTGGCACTTTCCAAACCAAACAAAATTTCTTCAGTTTCACCAGAAAGGGTAACCCCGATAAAAACGTCATCCTTGGTCATATTGACAGCTTTAATGCGGATAAAATAATTATCAGTGACTGCCTGTACATTTAATCCTAGTCGTGAAAACTTAGAACTCATTTCTAAAGCAGTAAACCCCGAACTACCCATTCCGGCCACATAGATATTGCGAGCATCAACAATATGCTGCGCACAACGTTCAATATCTTTGATATTGAGCAAAGCCTGTGCCTGCTGAATAATTGTATAATAGTCACGAACCAACTGTACACTTAAATCAGCCGTTTCGCCAACACTGCGCTCACCCTGCTGCTGCAAAACTTGCGATAGCACAAATCGCAGTTCGTTAAAACCACCAAACCCAACTTTCTGGCAAAAGCGGCTTATTGTTGCTTCGGAAACTTGCAAATCCTCAGCAATATCACGACCATTAGCAGTTACAAATCGCTCTGGATCAGCTTTAATATAATCCATCACCATGCGATCTTTCTTGGTTAATCTATTCGCCTGCAAATTCAAGTTGGCATAAAATTCTTCTAAACTCATCATAGCCGGCTTCACCTCAAGAAACATTATATCACAATTTCCAGCCCAATCTCAAACATCCTTTGCCAAGGTAAATACACCTTTATTTTCGTGGTAGAAAATTCTTTTAAACAATTGGTAACCAGAAGTTGGTATTCCGCTAAAATCTGTTCGGAAATAATCCCAGCGATTATTTCCTCATGTGCTTTCACATCAAAATAATTCAAACCATACTGCGGTAAAATCTGCTCAGTCACTTGTTTGCGGACAACCGCTTGATAGCAGACGTCTTCAAGCAAATGTAAATAGATGTGCTGCTTAATTTTGTAGGCATCACTGTCTTTTTGGGCAAAAATCGCAGTAGCAATAACCGTTCCAAGCGTATTGCAATTGGTATTCCAGCCCATGTAACCACTGATTTTATTTAGCAATCCCATAGCATCGAGGGTTTTAATTAGTTCTAAATCGCCACCATTGGCATACGCTGAATCAGCGACTACCACACACTTGCCGGCTTCAAGCAATGCTGCAATTTGCTCACAAAATACCGCGACATTACGAAAGCTCGCATAAGTTATATCACGCTCGCCTTGCTCCGGCGCCTCTTGCATCCGCTGCCCCGGCGTATTCACCGCCAGCACAATGTCTGCCGCCTCAGCTGTTTCTACTACCAAACTGCCGCTCACACGAATATGTGCTTTCACACTTTCGTGTATCGGCCGGTCCTCGTATAATGGCACTAGTTGCGGTCCCAAGGTTGAAGCATATAACGGGTATATGCTTGGCCGGGTTCCGCTAAACTGATTGTACGCCCGGGCAATCAGCGAGGCGCCGACTTCGTCGGCGCCGGGGTACATGTGTACCCACTGGCTCAGTTGTAAATCAGCAATCAATTTAACAATCGTTTGTTGATCTAAAGCAGTATATCCGAATGGCGCTGAATCATCTTGCGGAATACTCAGAAAATCAATAACATTTTCGGATACCAGCTGAATAATCCGACTGTTGACATCAATATTGAATGCGCGGCGGGTTTCGTAGTCATCAATATATTCTTGCGGAATACTAATAGCTTGTAATTCTTCAGCCTCTTCCTGACTTAACCCCAGTCGCGTCTTTTTATTTAGCAAAAACGCACGGCGGAACAATGCCTGACCATAGTCAGCATAGTAATCCGGCTCTTCATCGCTGCTGTCATATTGCGGCGTGCGCATAATCAGATTTGAAGCGTAAATTTTCAGCTGTGGCATTTTATTGCGCAACCCGCGAAGTCGCTCAATACTTGCCACAGTGTCTGCTTCACTCAAATAATGAATCCGCGATGGTAACAAGCCACCATAAAATAACATTTCTACAGAAAGTACCAAGGCATCTGCAGTTCCTGCATGCGTCTCAATAAACTGCCATAAAGCCTCGCGATTAGCAGGCTTTTTTTTCATGCCGAGCAAGGAAATATCCGGGGTAATCAGTTCTACCTGATTACCCAATTCAGCTATCTGCTGCGGATATACCCGATTGCATGGGCGTTCGTCTAAAGGAAGATAAATAATTTTCATCGCTGTTCCTCCTTCAAAAAGTTGATACAGTCAGCAACATCATCCATGATATATGCTGCTTCCTGCTTCACATCGTTATGGGCATGGGTCATTGCAAACGAATATTTGGCATAAGCGAACATCGAAACATCATTCTCAGAATCACCGATTGCCGCTGTGTTAGAAATACCAATCACTTCCAACTGTTGAATATATGCTAAAGCGTTGCCTTTTGAAACATCACGAGGGATGATCTCGAGCGATGTTGGACTGGTCATTATTGCAATAATTGCTTCGCTGAAGTTGCTCTCCACATAGCAGCGAATTTCAGCAAAAATTGTCTCATTGCCAAAAATCAGGAAGGTGCTCGGGAAAATATCGATGCCAATCCGTTCCGACATGTTAGGGTCTACAATTGATGAGTCGACAAACTCACCAACCATATCTGCCGGCCGTGGTGACGGAAAATAACGGTGATCCGCATCTGAAACTTCAAAACGAATGTTCATTGCTGCTAAAAATTGCGATAGCGGCTGTAATACCGGCTGTGCTATTTTTAAATGCTGCAACGTCTTATTATTGCTATCTTTAATAATTGCGCCATTTTGGCTAATTCGATAATTACCGGCAAGCCCAATATGTTTTTCAACGTAAACAATATCGTGATCTAATCGTCCGGTTGCAATAACAAATAAATTTCCAGCCGCAGTAAACGCGCGAATCGTATCACTGCATGCCTCAGAAATATTATACTGACTATCCAATAACGTATTATCCAAATCGCAAGCGACTAAATAATTCATGATGATTCCTCTTTTCTCTATTCTGCCTCAACAGTTTGATCTACCTTATTGCCGATGATGACGAAAGGAATATAAATTAATGTTGCCACACCGATAAGTAAAACTGCCAACACGGCTGCTTTCCAGTCTCCGCCAGTCGCCAGAAAAGCAGAGATAACCGGTGGCGTGGTCCAAGGTGTCATAACATATGTTTTCTCTACCAGACCAATTAAAGTCGCAAAATAAGCAATACATAAATTCACTAGCGGTGCAATTACCACCGGAATCATATAGATTGGGTTCAAAACAACCGGCAAACCAAACATCAGCGGCTCATTAATGTTAAACAAACCTGGTGCTGCTGCTAACTTAGCAATTGCTTTATGGTCTTCCCGTTTTGAGAAGATGAAGAGCGCAATCAACAAACCAATAGTCGTTCCGCCGCCGCCAATCAAGACAAAAGCATCAATAAATGGTTTTGTAACAATATTCAATGCCGGCAATCCCTGCGAAATTGCCGTAGCATTTGCAGTTAATGCCTCCAATAAAGTTGGCTCAGTAATTGGTGATAAGATAAATGCTCCATGAATCCCAAAGGCCCATAAGAAGTTTTGTAAAAACATAACTAAGAAAATGCCCGGTAATCCTTGGAACAATGCTTGCACCGGCGTTTTTATTGCTAAATTAATAAGCGTAAAAATATCGGTTTGCCAGAAGTAATTCAACAAAAAGGCCACAATAGCAAAAATACCTAAAGTAATTAATGTTGGTACCATAATATTAAATGAACGTGCCACTGCTGGTGGTACACTTTCGGGCATCTTAATAATTAATGCTTTAATTCGTGACAAACGAAGTAAGATTTCGGTAGCAATCAACGATACCGCAATCGCCACAAACATACCTACTGCTGAAAGATACACTGTATTCAAGTTGGCAACATCAAGTGTTCCAGATGCCAATTGTTCAGGTGATAAAATAATCGCTTGGGTTAATGGAATCATCGCAATAAATGAACCTACTGCAACTAATCCGGGAATAAATCCATCTTCACCGTAGGTAGCGCTTAGTTTATATGAAATAGTGTATACAATCAGCAATCCCATAATATCCAAGGTACCGGTATAAATTCTAACGCCAATTTCTTTAAATGCCGTTAAATCTGCCAAGCCCTCCAGCGGACTGCCTGGTCCCCAAATACCACCTTGGGTGTTGCTTAACAACACATTATTAATCAAAACCATAATTGAACCAACAATTACCAATGGCATCAATGCAATAAAGCCATCCCGTACTGACGCCAGATGACGCTGATTCGAAAATTTTACTGCCAACGGTGTTACCGCGGCTGCTACTCGATCCAAAAAACTTGTTTTCATACTTTTTCCTCCTATTTTTTCATTGTCTCAACAAAACGTTCGGTAATTTGCTGTGGTCGGGTAATCGCCCCGCCAACAACAACAGCATGCACACCTAGTTCAAGCACTCGTTTTGCCTTTTCCGGTGTGTCGATGTGGCCTTCAGCAATGATTGGTGTCGTAATATCTTTTAACATCTGTTTCAATCGCTCAAAACCATTATCAGCAATATTCCAATCCTTAGTTTCATCGGTATAGCCCATCAATGTTGGTGCAATAATATCAAATCCCAGAGTCTCAGCATATTTTGCGTTTGCAATAGAATCTATATCTGCCATCAATAATACCTTAGGTGCCACTTTACGGCAATATTCCACTAACTCCGGTAATGTCTCGGCTGGCCGCTGCCGCATAGTTGCGTCCATAGCAATAATCTCAGTTCCTGTTGCCAATAAAGCATCTATTTCTGCTTTTGTTGGCGTTATATAAACCGCAGACCCAGCATAATCTTGCTTAATAATCCCGATTGTCGGCAGTGATACAGCTGAGCGAATTGCTGTTATATCTTCAACTGAATTTGTCCGAATTGCCACTGCACCGCCTGCCTGCGCTGCTACTGCCATTCTTGCCATAATAAATGAACTATGCAACGGTTCATCCTCCAGAGCTTGACAAGAGACAACCAAGCCTCCTGCTATGGTTTTTAGTGTATCCATTTTCATTCACCTCCATTTTTTTGAAAGCTATTACAAATACATTATAGCGCCCTTAGATAATTAATGCAATATGTTTCTATAAAATATTTATTTTTGAAATTAATTTCTTTTTTGATTGTTTAAAAGAGACAGCCATAAGCTGTCTCTTTTATCATTCATTCACTGGAGTAATGACAATCTCCACGACTTCATATGGATTACCGAAACGCGGAATCGCATTTTGCAGTTTGCTGCCACCACCTAAACCGGCAGAGACAATCATCCGTTTATCACCAGAGCGATATTCACCATACACATATTTCGGCAGCAGTGTATGTTGCGGACCGGCAGCATAAGCACCAATTTGGGTAAATGGTATACGCATGTGCCCGCCATGGGTATGACCGCTCAAAACTAAGTCATAATCATACTCCATATACATTGCAAAGTAGTCAGGCATATGCGCCAGCAACAATTGAAAATATTGTTGCTCTTGGTCAGCCTTCAATTGCTCTAAGCCGGTACGAAAATATTCATTTTCGTACGCCAGACTCGCGGTACTGTAAAGTCCGCTGAGCTGAATCTTCTGCGCGTTTACACTCACCAATGTGCTGGTATTATCCAGCACATGTACGCCTGTCGAAGCTAGAAACGGCAAATAATTTTGCTCGTATTCGCCGTTAATATCAAACTCATGGTTGCCGGGCGCATAATAAACCGGAGCAATGCCAACCAATTGTTGTACTAACTGCTTCGGCACACTATCTCCCTGAATATCAAATAAATCGCCGGTAATTACAATAATATCCGGAGCACACTTGCGTACAGTATCCACCAATTCAATATTTCCGGCGCCAAACTCATGGAAGTGCAAATCAGAAAGCTGAACGACTTTCACCTCTTCACTTACCTTATTGCTGGGAACTACATATTGAGCAACCACCAGTCGATGACTGGCAACAGCAGCAATCGCTATCCAAACTGCTATAATAACTAAAACAACTAAAATTATACGCTTCTTCACTGTGCACTCCTCACTTCAAAAATTATTGTAACATAGATATCGGATGGGCTTTGAAATCTTGCAGAAATGTTAGTCAAAAGCAAGACCCCCTTGACGCCATTGGCGTCAAGGGGGTCAAAATTTTCTCGATTATTGATAAACGTATTTCGACTCAACTAACTTCAAATCAACCAAATAACGATGATCCAAAGTACTGCCGGCTTCAAATGGATAACACGTCTGCAGCCGTAAAATCTGCGGTTTAAATTCTGTATCGTGGTCTTCAGTATAAAACTTAACCGCTTCGCTGTCATTAGCCAATACCACTTGCGGCTCTTTATACACTTCATAAGTAAATTCACCATAAGGCATCTTCAATATAATTGTATCGCCAATTTCAATATTCTTTAGATTCTGAAAAGCTAAATGGCGGTGACCATTAATATACAACTTGTTGTTCTGCCCGGGAAAATTATTCCAAGCCTCTAAGCCAACCTCATCAAAATATTGATCCATATATTCGGCATTGTAGCCATAAATCAGTGGTACTTCAACATCAAACTTCGGCATATATAAAGTGCCTATTTTTTCATTTTGCTCCGGATTCATAACAATCTCCGGAATCTCTGCCAAGCGCTGATTCCTAACGCCGCGTTCGGCAATGACTGCACTCCCGCTCATCGCCGGAATCGCAAATACAGCTGCCAGAGCAATACCAAGAGCCAGCACGCCAACTCCTATAAATACAAGAATTTTCTTCACAATTTCTTCGTTCCTTCATCATTTATTTCAATGATAATTATACCATATTTTTATTGAAAAAGAAAAATCCGGTAGCCATATTGAATCTAGCACAATAAAAAAAAGATATAAGAAGGGGGATTTCTTATATCTTTTTTATTACCCAAGCAGCCGAGGCTGCTTGGGTATTTATTTTATATAAATACAACTTTCGGAAATCAAGTTATCATACACGATAACTATTAGCTATTATGGATTTTTATTATAAAGAAGAATTATCATATTACAAACTTTTACGATTTTTTTCTGATTAGGAAATATGCAGCTGCCGTCACAGCTCCAAGTCCGCCTAATAAACCAAATACCGCAGCGTCATCACCAGTTACTGGCAATCCGCTAGTGTTTGGTGTGTTACCGTTAGTACCATTAGTTCCTGCTTCATCTGCTGTTGCAGCTTCCACTGGCATAACTGCAATTGCGCTGTCGCTCTTATTGCCAGCAGTATCAGTTGCATACAGGTAAAGTGTTTCTTCAGCTTTTGCTGCACCGGCAGCAACTACTAAATCAACTGGTCCGGCAATGCCGCTGGCAAGTACATCACCATTAGCATTTACAACCGTAATTGTAGCACCTTTTTCAATATCATCAGCATTGATTGTGTAACCAGCTGCTTGAGTACCATTGATTGCATTTACAACTGGTGCATCAGGCGCAACAATATCAGCAAAAGTGATTGTTGTTGTATCATGACGATCAGTCCATAATTCGATTGGAATTAAAGCAGGCGTAGTGAATGTGCCATCCACTTCAACAGTTAAACCATGTGGTGCATAAGTTTTAAAGAAGTCATATTCAGCAGTTAAAGTTGTTGGAAGTATAACTTTAGTTGTGAATTTTGTTCTGAAATCGCCGATAGATGCAATCAAATCAGCGCCATCTACCAATGAGTGAAGAATCGGTGCCGCAAGAAGATCATAAGCATCTACTACTACATCCCACATACTCATAGCAATACTTGAAATAATACCACCCATTACTCCTGGATTGGTAATTTCAAACGTATCAAGAGCTGTACCGATGTTGTTAATGATGTCTCTAAGAACTTCGGCAATTTTGTCAAATGCATTATCTTCAAAAGTTACCGATAAATAGGCACCGTCTTCAGATACTGTGACTGGTGCATTAAGCGAAAGAACTGATATGTTATCCCAAATAGTTTTTAAATCTAAAGCCGCATAAATGTCATCAAAGTTAACATTATAGCCAAACAATTCGCTTTCAGCAAGGAATGCTGCAAGTTTGTCAACGCCGTTATCAATTGTACTAACTAAGTTATTAATTCCTAACTCTTCAAACAATGCCTTAGCAAGTTCATAAGTAATCTCAATTTGCGCATCGCCATTAGCTTCAATCTTACCAACTAACTCTTCCGGAATTTTGAAAGAAGCTGTTTTACTTTGAACTAATAATCTCAGCTCGTCTTTGGTAAATGCAGAAAGGGTAAAGTTAATATCATGAGTACCAGTTTCGCTAATTACTGGCTTATCAGATGATAAAGTCGTATCCGACCAAAGAATAATGTCTGTTGCACTTACACTTTGTGCAAGTGGAAAGAATGAACCAGCAACAATTACGCTGGCTAAAGCTGCAGATACTAATCCTGCACCCCAAATCTTTTTACTTTTTTTCATTGTATAGATCCTCCATTTTCACGTTTTACAATAAACACTAGGATATTGGAAATGTGGTGCATCTTTAAAAAAGCGGAGGTTTTCACAGCTATTATTGGATAATTGGTATCTTTATTTTTTAATAACATGCTACATTTGCAGTTTCCAAAAAATTAGTGTTTATTGTACACTATAAGTAGTAGGAATGCAAGAAAAAATTTAAAGGAGTCTTCACTATGAAAACAGTAGCATATATGCGTGTATCAACAACCAGTCAAACATTCAGTTCTCAGTATTACCAAATTAAACGTTATGGCTATAACTTACTATATAAAGAAAAAATAAGCAGCCGCGAAAGCAACCGTACTCAACTGCGTCTGGCTCTTGAAAGCCTTGAGCCCGGCGATACCTTCCTTGTCTACAAACTTGATCGTATCGCCCGCAACACCCGCGAACTCTTAACAATTCTCGACTCATTCGAAGCCAAACAAATTAACTTTGTTAGTTTGTCCGACAATATTGATACCAGTACACCAATGGGAAAATTCTTTTTTACCGTCATGGGTGCCTTCTCAGAGATGGAAGCTGAATTTATCCGCAACCGTGTGAAAGCCGGTCTGGTTGCCGCCAAAGCAAATGGCAAAAAGCTTGGTCGACCAGAACTTACAACATCAGTTGATGCCGCAATCAGTGAATATCAAACAACCAATACCTCAGTCTGCAAAATTGCCCAAAAATATGACATCAGTAAGTCCACTCTTTACCGGCACATTAAACTTAAAAATGTCTCCCGCGGCCGCGCCGCATGTTAATTAAAAAGCAACAAAGTCTTTCGACTTTGTTGCTTCCCGCTTTTATTCAATTATACTTTCAGCCAAAGTGCCGGACGAACTCCGCCGGTGCACCAGCCATCACTAATATTACCTTTTAAAATATTATTCCCCTGAATACCGATGTTACCATCAGTACCATGTATATAGGCAGCTTTATTATTCAGACGGCCTGGCGAACGAAGCCACCACCACCAGTCACCATTTTTATCATAGAGTCTTGCCAAACGCTTACTATTGTTCGCATCTTTTCTTTCAAACCAATATCTTTGATTCTTTTTAGGGTTCTGCAGCAACATAGTACTGTCGCCAAAATATTTGCACACTTCTTCAAGACTTAATAAGAATATATAGTCTTCAGTATCAACTCCGCCATTAGTACCATACCACTGATTATCGACATTTTTATTAGTGACTGGAATAATCCGCTGCTGCTCCGTGTCGGTGAATTTCTCGAAAAATTCACCGTTAAGATATTTTCGCAACGAGCAATCCGCCCAAGTAATATCTTCGTAGGCATCGTGATAAGAACGTTGATCAATGATGACTTCAGTGACAAGTAAGAGCGCGTCATCTTTTTTATCAAGAATACGCCACTCATAGCCACCAAAGGAAATATTAGAATTAATTGTAAAGTCTTGCATTTTATTTCTCCTTAATCGGGAATAGTAAATCCAGTTGTAAGTAGTTCATCTCGGCATTATGTTTTTCGATAAAGTTATAAAAATTAAGAGTTTCTTCCAGTCCTTGACCGAAAACTGTTTCTGCCGATTCCCAGCGTGGTGCACCCCAATCGTTATCATATTTATCGCTTGCTTCAACCCATTCGCTAAGTCGGCGCCAGTCTTGAAAGTCCCATGCTCGTAATACATGCGCTGCGTATAATCCACCCTTGAACTCACGTCTTATTAATGGTTCAGGAATGCTCATATCTTTGGGTACTGAAACCCACATCTCATAGACATGCGATCCTTCACCAATAGCTGCTGCTCCTTCTGAGCAATCAAAACCAAAACTACGAGCATCAGGCTTTAGTTTCAGAAGATTACTTTCCTTAATAAATTTAGTGAGCACCTCCGAGGCTTTTCCCTCACTGCCTTCACCGGATGCATAAACTGCCGCCACCGTCATTGGCGGAAGATAAATAATTCGTACATCCTTATCCTCAAGTTTCATCAGTTCTTCACTAGCTTGATTTAATTTGTCCATTGCTAAGTCCTCCTTCGTTTCCTTGATTTGATTATCAGAAAAAGAAAGAGCGCTTATGACTGAAAAAATAGTTTCATCATCAAGAAGCTTTAAATTGATATCGGTCTTCTCATTAATTTCCTCAACAAAACGCAGCAAAATAGATTTCACTGTAGCCAAGGCCGTAATTTCACTATCTATCTCATTAATGTTCTGCTGGAATATTTCAACAGTTTTAGCAGCATCAGAATTATCAAGAATGCTGGCGATTTGTTTTACTGGAACTCGCAGTTTTCGTAATATGATAATTTGGCGCAACCGGCTTATTGCCATTTCATCATACACGCGATAGGCATAATCTTCTTTTCGCAAACTCTGAATGAGCCCTGCCTGTTCATAATAGCGAATCATTCTGGTAGAGATTCCATAATTCATGGATACTTGGCTGATTGTAATAAGCTCCATACAATACCCCTCATTTCTTTTTCTTACTTCAACTATAATGGACGACACGGTGTTCGCGTCAAGCAAATTTCAACAATTTATTATTTATCTTAATCATACTAAACAATTTTAGTTCTATCAAGAATGTGAAAAAACCCGAACCTCTACCTTTTGGTAAAAATTCGGGTTGGCGTTTCTATGTATCTAAAAGAACTCGCTCTAATATTATCGAACACTCTTTAATTTTCGTTATATTATGCTTTTTGAAATCTCGCACCAATAAACCAATATACAGGCGAACAACATAATAAATAATACCCTATGCTTTTCCATATACTAACACTGTAATATACTTATCATATAATGCCTATATAGTTATATGAGAAAATGAAGCAGATTTAATGATGCTTATTCTTCTTGATAATTATCTTGTTGGGCAACAGCGATTTTATTGCCATCAGGGTCAGCGAATTGAAATGAATATGCCCCCCACGGTCTCCGTTGAGGCGGTGTAATTATCTCTACACCTGGGATTTCCTGTAACAATCGTTCATATAGTGCGTCAATATCTACTGTAAAACATTGCAGCCAGATATTTTTCGTTTTGACCACCTCTACATCACCCGGATCATAGATAGCGATTTTCCCAAAATCATAGTGACTTCCCTCGACAAAAGGTTCAATTTGAAAGACAGTCTTATAAAATTCCACAAGCCGGGGTGCATCATCAGTCATTATACATATTCCACTAAATTCCATAATAATTCTCCTTTTCATATGATATAAAATAACCTAACTCACAAGCCACATCAGGCCGTGCATATCTAATAATAAAGCTTATGTAAAGTATATCAAGAGCACAGTGAAAAGTAAATGTGAACAAAAATGCACCAAAACCGCTAAGCTTTGATGCATATAAATTTTCATATGGTGCGGATGACAGGACTTGAACCTGCACAGTGTTGCCACCACAAGAACCTGAATCGGTTATTCATGCCAGATATAATACATTTAGCCTTGATATTACTGGGTTCAGAAGTTTTACATCAAATAGCAAGTGGCTACATTTCTATGAGATTATAGCCAAAAATTTTATTATAAATACTAGAACTCTGACAGCTATGATTGGCTGTCTTTTTATTTTTAATTTATTTTTTTACTTTTACAAGATAAGCTACAAATTTCCAACTATCATAATCAACTTCCCAACCATCTGCTTCTTGGTTAAACTTCTCTAACTTTCCGGAAACTGGTCTATATACATTATTAACTTCATCTAATTTATACGCATGATAAACTTTACAAATCTCTACAACCTCACCGCTCAATACTGATACAGTATTATTATAGGCATGGTCATCATAATAGTAATCAATGACTCCAAGGTCTTCAATAGGTGATAAATCATAACTAACTTGGCTGACTTTCCATTCAATAATACTTCCTATATTAAATGCTGTTCCACAACATTGCATCTGCCAACCATCCACCCAAACTATAACTTCATTCATATTATCACCTCGTATCAAAGTTGCTATATCATCTCTTTAAATTCTTTATGCCACTAACTTATTTTTTTTCTGTGGTATATTAAAGAATGGTTTTTGCATTTCATGTAATCGTTTCGATTCTGGAAGCAAGTACAATATACATACCATTCTAAACTCCTTTCCTGTAAGACTTGCGATTATTTAAATTAAAAAAATAGCTAATAAACAGCTGATTTTGATCATAAATTAGAGTTTTTTTATCACTTGAATTAATTCATTAACTGTCTGCTGAACACTTTTATTTGTTACATCAATTTTAATAGTGTCCATATCCTCATATAAATTAAGCCTAGCTACTGTTTTTGCAATTATATCCTCTGTACGTAACCCAGCATTAATATCTTTTTGTATACGCTCTACAAGAACATTCTCGTCACACACTAATGTATATTTTGCTAGCTTAAAGTCAAAGCCTGCCAGTCTATTTGTAATTGTATCAATAATTTCTTGCTCATGCATAACCCAACAAAAAATAATATATTCGATTTGAGAATTATTTAAAAAAGATTGCAACAAATAAACGATATTATTTAGTACCATTTCTTTATTCTCGTCATTAACTATAAACGGACTCATGTCCCAACACCAGTCACCATCTAAATAAACAGATTGATATACTAATTGATTATTTAATTCTTTAGATACTGTACTTTTCCCAATTCCCATTGTTCCATTAATCATAATTATCTTTTTCATATATTTCACCAAAATAATTATAACATATCCATCACCATTTTTCTTCTGGCTCAATAACACCCGAATAAACTAAAAGAAAAAGAGTGATGTTGATTAATTTCAACATCACTCTTTTCTTATGATGATTCCGAATACTTCTCCAATATAGAAGAAGTTCGGGTTATACCCTTTTGGTGCGGATGACAGGACTTGAACCTGCACAGTGTTGCCACCACAAGAACCTGAATCTTGCGCGTCTACCAGTTCCGCCACATCCGCGTGACCAGAGCAATAAATACTCCTCTCTTATAATACTACATTGACGAAAATATTTCTACAAATTTCTGGGAGAAAACTTACTTAAAAGTTAACAATGTTATTTAAACTTTAAACAGCAAAATGAAATACCGGCTAACTCCCGAGGAGTTGGCCGGTATCAACTTTTTTTCAATCAACAATGTGAGTCCTATATAAAATCATAAATAAATTATATAGCTGTAAATATAAAGTAGTTGCAATTAGCTTAATTGATGTCTGCATATCAGTACTAATCCACTCAGCAATTACGGCTGCTACACCACTTGTATAGAACAAAGTATTTATCCTAATAAATTCAGCATTATTATACTTTTTTATATCTGCCGAAAAATGCTTAGTAATATTTTTTTCATATTCTACTCTTAATGTGCTAATAAAATCAAAGTCATTAGTCCTTTTGTCCAATATAAAAATCCACTTATTACTCTTAACATATTCTAAGGTTCTGAAAATACTTGGATAAAGAATAGCAGAGAGCGCTTCACTATCATTTACATCTACTTCTCTCAGTTGTTCAACACGCTTATCTATTTCAATACCAATACTATATTTTAATTCATAGAAGAGCGCATACATCATTTCTTCTTTACTTCTATAATAGTAATAGAAATTAGCCCGTGATGTAAATGCATTTTCAGTAATATCTTTAACATTGATATCTTCATAACGTTTTTCTTTTAAAAGTTCATAGAAGCTACTATGTAACGCTTCTCTGGTAACATCCGCTTTTTTATCCTGCATCAATGTTCACCCCAATCGTTCTTTCTGCCTACTAGGATATTATAATGCTTTTTTAGTAAAGGTAGACAGTTTGTCAGCATTTTAGACATTCTTAGTCTAAATGTCTAAAATATATCTTATTTAATTTGGCGCAAGAGTAATTGGGCGTTAATCGCAACAATGATTGTACTTAGCGACATAATCGCCGCGCCGACGGCCGGCGGTAAGATGAACGGATACAAAATCCCGGCCGCAATTGGAATGGCAACAACGTTATAAACGGTTGCCCAAGCCAGGTTCTGCATCATTTTGCGTTTGGTCAGTTTTCCCCATTGAATCATTTTTGCAACATCTTGCGGATTGTTGTTAATCAAGATAATATCGGCGGCTTCATTGGCAACTTCAGTGCCACTGCCAATCGCCACACCGACGCTTGCCTCGGCAAGGGCCGGTGCATCATTCACACCATCACCAACCATAGCGACATATTCTCCGCACTGCATCAATTGGTGCACTACATCCAGTTTTTGCTGTGGTTGCAACTCGGCAAAATAGCCATCCAGCCCGAGTTCATCGCTCACACTCTTGGCAACCGTATCATTATCACCAGTCGCCATATACACCTTGATGCCTTGCTTTTGCAACTCAGTAACGGCTGCCTTCGATTCCGGTCGGATTTCATCCGCCAGTTCAATTTGCCCTGCCAACTGCTGCTCAACAATCAGCAAGATTGTTGTACGCGCTGTGGTGGCGCTGCCGGCAGGCAGCTTCAGCCCGGCGGCAGTTGCCGCCTGCGGGCTGAGCAAAGCAACCGTGTAACTGTCGATTGTGCCCTGCACGCCTTTGGCGGTCAGGGCGGCAAAATTAGTGACTGGCAACAGTGAAATTGCTTGTTGCTTACCATACGCCACAATCGCCGTCGCAATTGGATGCTCAGAAAATTGTTCCAAAGCCACGGCATACTGAATGATTTGTTCATTGGAATATTTATCGGAAAAAGATTGAACATTGACAACGGTAAAATTACCGATTGTCAATGTTCCGGTTTTATCAAAGACAACTGCCGAAATCTTGCCACTATTTTCAAATGCAGTTCGGTTGCGGATCAGCACACCATTAGCTGCCACCCGAGAAATTGAATTTGAGGCTACCAGTGGAATTGCCAGGCCCAACGCGTGTGGACAGGCAATAACCATCACGCCAACCATCATCATTATGGCAAATGCCAAATCTTGCCCTAAAGCCAGCCAGGCAATTAAGGTTATTAGCCCGGTTGCCAAGGAAATATAGGTTAGCCATTTAGCTGCTCGGTCTGCCAGATTCTGGGTTCTCGACTTTGCACTTTGCGCTTTCTGGACAATGTCGATAACTGTTTGTAAATATGAATCACTACCAACACCGCTTACTTGCACAGTAACCGTACCGCTGCCATTGATTGAGCCACCGATGACCCGTTCGCCAATACCACGCTTTACCGGGCGCGATTCACCGGTTAGCATTGATTCATCGATGTGGGTGTTCCCCTCAGTAATCACACCATCTGTGGGAATCTTTTCATTTGCCCGCACGAGCAGCAGATCATTTGGATGAATATCATTCATCGCTACTTCTACTTGTTGACCATCAACTAGTTTTGTCGCCTTTTTAGGCAATAATTCAGCAAGCGCCTCTAATGCTTTAGACGCACCCATAATTGAACGCATTTCTAACCAGTGCCCTAACAGCATAATTGAGATTAAAGTTCCCAGTTCCCAGAAAAAATCCATTCCCGGAAAGCCAAACACTGTCGCTGCACTATAAAAATACGCCACCGTAATTGCCACACTAATCAGGGTCATCATTCCCACTGCCCGATCGCGAATCTCAGCAATAGCACCCTTTAGGAAAGGTAAGCCGCAATAAAAATACAATGCGGTAGCCAATAATAGTTGCACATATTCAGTACCGGGAAAATTAAGCTGATAACCAAAAATTCCTTGTATCGTTGATGACAAAATAACCAATGGTACCGTTAGAAATAATGAAATAATAAACTTCTTTTTAAAGTCGCCAGTATGGTGGCCGGCATGCTTATCATGAACATGCTCAGCCGCTCCCGAATTATGCATCTCATGGTTCATCTCCATATTAACACCACCTATATTTTTATTATAACACCAAAACTAATTTTCCACGGTCTTCCCACTTTCAAAACAAAAATAAATAGAGCAACAAAACTCCATTGGGGGAAAGAGTTGTTACTCTATTTATTTATAGGAACTGCAAGCAGTTCCTATAAATTTATCTTTTATTCAGTTTTCGGTAAACACCGAGTCCTAATCCTACAAGTACCAGCCCTGCAAGAAGCATTTCAAAACTATTCATTCCGGTAGCCGGAAGACTGTCAGCTTCTTTTGGATTAGCATAAAGTTCAATTTGAATATTAGTATTCAAAGTAACAACATTTTCATTATAAGTCGTTACCGTACTGCTTGCTGTACTCGCCGCTACCGGCTCGTCAACATAAACATTAGCAATATATGTTCCTGCAGTCGTAATCTGACTGAATGAATCCCATTGCAGATACACTTGATCCACGGCTTCGCCGCTTTCATCATTCCATGCACGCGCATTACTGCGGCTTAAAACTTCTTGTTCAAGCGTTCCTTGATTCACTAAGTCTCTAAACTCATCAATACTCATGCTAATATTATTAGCATCAATTTGCCAAACACCATCAGCAATCAAGTCTTGCCAGTCGGCGATTAAGGTTAATCCGCCTGCCGGCATAGTGATTGTGCCGCTGTAACCTGTATCTGTCGCATCTTTCCAACCAAGGAATTTGTGTCCGAACCAGGTTGGTGCAGTGACTGCGTCTAGGTCGACTGTGCTGTCAGTTACTTGAATGATATCTGCTGGTTGGGTAGCTATGTTACCACCATTCACATCGAAAGTGATGGTTTGGTCTAACGCCGTCCAGTGTGCTTCCAACGCAAGTCCTCCTGCTGGAACGGTTACTACACCAGTGTATTCTGTACTGCCCACAAACCAACCATCAAATTGATAGCCAGGACGTGTTGTAGTTACGGTATCTAAATCAACTGTTGTATCAGTTTTCGCAGTGATAGATGCAACACCTGTTCCACCTTTGGTGTTAAAACTGATTACTTGGTCATCGGCTGTCCATTTCGCTTTAAGGCTTAATCCGCCAACCGGCATTGTGAATGTGCCACTGTGTTGTGTGTCAGCACTGTCGAACCATCCGACAAAAGTATAGCCGGCTCTTGTTGGTATTGCTACAGCATCTAAGTCAACACTGCTATCAGTTGGTTGAACTAAGTTCGCTGGTTTACTTGTTCCTAGTCCACCATTCACATCAAAGGTAATCGTTTGGTCGTCAGCAGTAAACTGTGCGTATAATGTTTTGTTTGACGCTGGCATCTTGCTAGTCGCGAAGTTCCACTTTGTACCAGCAGTTGCAGCATCAAACCAACCACTGAATGTATAACCAGATTTAGTTGGTACTGTTGCTGGTTCTACTACTAATGCATCATAGGCAACCGTTTGCGTACTTGTTGTCCCCTGATCGTTAAATGTCAGTGTGTACTTATTTCTTGTATATTGAGCATATAATGTTTTGTTTGATGCTGGCATTTTGTTAGTTGCGAAGTTCCACTTCGTACCACCAGTTTGAGCATCAAACCAACCTGCAAAGGTAAACCCAGTTTTCGTTGGTGCTGTTGGCTCAGTTGCTAATGTATCATAAACAACGGTTTGGGTAGTTGTCGCACCATCATTATCAAAAGTCATCGTATAACTATTGATTGTGAATTGCGCATATAGCTTCACGGCATTCGCTGGCATTTTACTGGTCGCAAAGTTCCATTGTGTACCACCAGTCGCAGCTGTAAACCACCCAGTAAATGTATATCCGGTTTTTGCTGCATCAGCAGGTTTCGTTGCTAATGTATCGAATGCCACTTGTTCATCAGCAGGTTTGGTACTTGTTGCCCCATTAGTCGCTACATCATAGCTTAGTACATATTTATTAGCTGTATATTGTGCATATAATGTTACATCAGTTGTCCCCACTGTGTATGGGAAGGTTACTTTTGAACCACCGGTTGCTGCGGTGAACCAGCCATTGAATGTATGTCCGGTTTTTACTGCACCTTGTTCAGTAGCAATCGCTTCTCCTGGATATTTACTTAATGTTTCATCGGCTACAGAACCGCCGCCAGCATTGAATGTTACTACAATCGGCGTAATAATTCCGGCATCTATTTTGTCGCTGCCAACTGCACTCGGCGTAAATCCGGCAGCTGTTGCTTTATCGTGAGTGGCAGTCGCCGTAGGCGTGCTGCCGCCGCTAGTTACCGGTGAGAACCGGGTTGTGTCATCGCTATTTGGATTGGTAAAAACAATATCTACATTTTGTGCCTTATCTAATCCCATGAAAGCGTAACTGCCGACAGCCCCGTTAATTGTTTGTGTCGTCGTTGTTTCGATGACAGTTGTTGTCCCCGCTTCAAGGGCAACAACTGTCACCCCATTACGCCCGGTTTCTCCAGCATCTTTTAAACCGTTACGGTTAGTATCATTAAATACTTGGCCTTTTACCACTCCGGTCTTGAGGCGAATCGCAATCGGTTCACTTGGTTTGTAACCTGCTGTTCCCATGATTTCACGGTGAATACGTGCTGAGTAGATATTTGTCAGCCCGGCATGTGAGTCAGCATCTGGATCAGTCAGTGCTAATGGGAAGGTAATTGCTTCACTGAAACCATCAGCTACAGTATCATTAGTCGTAATTTTAATCATACGAATTTCATTTGGATCAGTGATTGCGCTCCAAGGTACAAAGGCTGCCGAATCCTTATCCGTCTCGTAAGTTGTTGCATAGAGTACTTGGTAGCTCAATGAACCCGTGGCAGTAACCGGCGTCAATAGCGAAGCCGTCCAAGTAAATGCTTCTTTTTGAAGGTGAACACTCGGGTCAAATGCACTTGGGGTACTTGGAGTTAAATCGGTCGCTTCCCCCGCTTTTGGAATCGGGACAAGCGCAGTATAGCCATTGATTGTGCTTCCTGAGTTATTTGAAACCGTTAATTGATATTTAGCTGTTCCTTCAGGATTCAAGTCAATAATGGATTGATTAGTTGCGTAATCATAGCTTACCCACGCGCCATCATTTAAGTTAGCGGCACTGGTAACAGTAAAGTCTTTTTGCGCCTGAATTTTCATGGCGCTGTCACGATTTAATGTACCCATTAAGTCGGTAGTTAGACCGCTACTGTCAACATCATATTTATTAGGATTGTTAAAGTATGACGCATTCCCGCTTGTAGTCACTTTTGTTGCACCAAGAGGTTTTACATAAATAAGCTCGTTACCGGGAATAGAAACTGTTGGTGCACTGTTCTTCACCTTAAAATCGTAAACAACTGAAAAAGTATAATTCTTTGCCTGGTCAGACATAAATCCAACTTTTAATGTGGGTATCGTTAACTTATAAACTTGGTGTCCATCACTATCTGTTGTTTTTACAGGAACGATTGTCCCGTCACTGGTTTTATAGATAGTTCCATCACTAGAAATAATTTGTAAGGTTGAGGTGTCGATTTGCAAATAATCAGTTTCACGCAAGAAAATATCTAACCCTTGCTGATAGGTTTTAGTTGGATAAGCTGAAATTCCCATCTGACCATACAAGCCAAACCAAGCATTCATCGAATAAGTATTTCCCGCCAAATATGAATTATTAGAAAGATTGTGCGAACTGGTAAACAAAACCCGACCATCATTTTTGATAGTAATCACCGGTGTATATTGCTTAGCATTTACACCATCAAAATCTCCATCTGCTGTCTCAACCACCGATACTTTAAAAGAATGTTTCATATCAGCTGGTTTATTTAAAAAGTGCCCATAGAAAATGGTTGGAATACTTTCAAATGTACCAAGACTTTCTGCACCATTACCAATCCCATAACCACTTGCAAACCCCGTAGATTCATAAGTAACCTCAGTAATGTATTCAGTGCTATCACTGGTATAATTGCTTAATGCAATACTTCCATATCTGCTGGCCGTAACAGAAGTTGTCCCCAAAGTGGCGGCAGTATATGTGTTACCTTTATTGGTTTTAATTACAACATTAGTTAACGTTGCTCCAGCGGCATTCCCAGCTGCTAGGCGGACATATCGCACACCAATATTCGGATCATTAAATTCAATCCGGAAACTTTGATCAGTCACTGTCTCTACATATGAATTTGATACATGATAACCACCAAGTAATACTAAATCTTCTCCACTCGTATTATCAAATGTTACTGTTGGATTTAATAAAGCACCGATATCAACAATATTTTTAAATGGTTTAGCTACATTTAAAGTAATTATATGACTTGATCCAGTAGAAGCTGTTGCCGTATTATAAGGATAAATAACTGAACTGGTTGATCTTATTGCATAGGATTCACCGGCAACAATTCCATTGCCTGGTAAAAAGTTTAATTTTATTCGTGTTCTTGAGTTTGGTGTAGCAAGATATACACCTTTATAGGTTATTGTTACTAAATCGTTAAGCGGATCGCTGCTTCTATCCACTGACCACTCCAACTGAGCATCTGTTAATGTACTTGATGGATGTTTTTCAACATCAACAAACCCTAATTTTTTATCAACTTTGATTGTATAAGAAGCACTATCAAATAATAGATTATTGCCAATTGTATTTGCATATGAAGAACCATTTCCCCATAAATAGTATTCTGCTGAAAAAGCAGTATTAGCCGCAATATTCACGTTCGGTGTTCCATAATATAATAATGGAGAAACTGAACCAGTAATAGTATAATTTTCTATTTTTTCTTCGTTAATTGTTGTCGCCGCTCCGGAGATATCCGCTACAGTCTTAACTGTTACTAAATCAGTAAAAGTCTTACTCCCGGTATTAACTGAAAAAGCTGTATCTAAAGCCAGCGATAATTCCAAAGTGACTGCTGTCGTTCCCGGTGCAATATCAAATACCAGTTCACCACTTTGTGGTTTGTAGCCATAAATTGCTGCATCTGGAGTAAATGTTGCATTAGTAATAATACCTTGCAATTGTGTTGGTAAATTACTGGCATTAAATGACCAACTCGCGTATCCGCTGCCGAAAGTCATCCCCGGAATACCACGGAATCCAATCCCATTTTCAAGACGAATTTTGATTTGACGATTCTCCGTAGCAGTCGAACCGTCAAAAACTGCTTTTACCAATAAAGTTCGGGCAATCATTTGCGCATCACGAACATCATAAGATACTGAAGTATCGCCATCTAAATCAACACCATCAAAGCTGGCAAAACCAACCGAGAAAGGTGTAGCTTTCGCCATCAGCGGTGCCGGCTCTGCGGCAGCGCTGATTTCAGTTTCTTCTTCGACATTCTCCCCTGTCTCAGAATTATTAACGCTTGAATTCGCTTCTGTTTGTTGCTCATTTTCAGCACTTAAATCAGTCGCAAACACATTTAAGTTCATTTGCGACAGTACTAATAAAGTTGTTACTAAAACTAGACAACTTGCTTTTATAAATTTTTTCATAGGAATTTTCCCCCTTGATTTTTTATCTATACTCTAAGTATAGGTATTTTAAATCCATAACTCCAAATCAAACTTTTGTAAAAAAAGTAATGTGTGTATTGTATTAAAATTGCATGAATTTACTAATTATTTATCTCATCCTCAACTTGTTTTAAAAGTCGAGTTTCATACCAATATAAGCTGATAAGCAATAAAAATGGAAAGATGAGTACTAAAGCCAAACCAAAACGAATATAGTTATTCGATAATAATGTGAAAAATGGCCAAGTCTCTTCATTCACCTCATTTACAACCGTATACTGATTAATGATATTATTTTGAAAAGTGCTATCACCGGTAATGATTACCTGCACTGTTTTATACGAGGCACCGGAATAAAAAGTAAGTTCATAACTACCGGCAGTTGCACGTACTTTACCACTATCAACAGCTAAATCAACCTTTGCCCCACTATAGCTATTCACACCACTCGCCGCTGCAAAACTAATCCACTGAGCATCAGTCATTGTAGCTAATTCGCTCGCCGGCAACCGGACATCATGTGCCGTAATATCAATCACACTCGGTGTGATATTAAGTTCAATAGTTTTAGTAACCACATTGCCACTCGCATCTTTATAAGCAATGGTTAACTCATAAACCCCCGGCTCACTGACCTGCTCTTGCAACTTTTGCAACTCAGAGCTCAGAGCTTCCTGTTCATTGTCATATACCGTTGGACTTTTAGCTGCTCCCAGCAAAACTAAGGCAGTCAACGTCAGGCCAACTAACAACAACTTTTGCAACTTGCTAATCATGATGACCCACCTCAATAACCGGTAGCTCGACACTTAACAAAACGCCATCCTCAAATGGTTTAAAACTGCAAACCCCATTATTATTATGCACCATCGTCATAATTGTATACAAACCTACGCCACTGCCGAACTGATTCTGACCAACTGAATAAAACAAATTAAAAATTCGCTCAAAATCAATTTGTGAAACATCATTCTTGTCATTATATGACTCAATAATCAAGCGTCCGTTTTCAGCATACAAATCCAAACGGAACTCGCCGCCCTGATCAGTATACTGCACCGCATTAGCAATAATATTATGAATAATCTGCTTAAACTCCACCCGGTTCATATTCACAATCAATGAACGCGGAGCATCAAATTCAAAAGCAATCTGCCGCTCCTTAAACAACGGGAAAAACAACCGCAACACCGAACGCAGCAAAGCAATCGCCTCAAACCGCTCCTTCTTCAAATAATCATCAATACTCGAAGCATTAACAACCTTCAAAATCTCATTAACATCCTGAATAATTTTCTCGTTATTTTTAGAAAGCTCAGCAACCAAACGACTGCCTTCGCCATCATTGGACACAACCTCTGCCAGTTGTGTCGCCTGCAATAAAGAAATATTCAAAGGCGTCTTCAAGTCATGGATAAGCGCACTTGATAACTGCGTCTTATTGATATTGAACTCACGCTGCGCTTCCAAGTTTTGCTCCAAACTCGTGTGCTCACGACTGATAGTCGTAAACTTACCGTACAAATCAACAGTAAACACTTCAAGCTCTTTAGATAAAGCATCGTACTCATTACCCGCTTTACCGGCGCTAATCTCTGCCAGCTCATATGCTTTCAGGTTGCGGATATTTTTCCGCAACCGCCGCAACGGACTCAGCAACTTATTAAAGATCAAAGCAATCAGAATAGCCATGATAATACAAAGCAGAACAATAAAGCACCCTAAAGCTGCGATAACCATGATGAAAAATGATTGAGTTTCAATTTCAAACACAGCCATCCACACTTGATAAGTAGTGCCGTTAACATCAATCATATATGAACCTTGGTAACTGATTGATTCAGCATTCACCAGATTTTTCAGTACTGCAAAATCAGTTTCCGGCAAAGTTGCAAACACGGTCCCACTTTCAGTTAAAACAACCACATCAACATTATTTTCATTAGTAAGTTTTGCCAGCTGCGCTTCAATGCTTGCAGAATCATCTGTTTTTATAGCCGTATTCACTGCAGTCTGCATTTCCTGAACATGCTGCTGATTAATTTGATTATATATTCCCGGGATATTATACAAAATAAAGATAAATGCGACCATGACAAAAAAGTACAATAGGCCAAACACAATAACTAATGCCCGCCATTTGTACTGCTTGGTGTTATTCGACCCACTCATAGCCAACACCTCTTATAGAATAAATTGAAACCAGATTTAATTTCTTACGCAAGTTTTTGATAACTGTATCAACTGAACGTAAATCAATTAAACTATAGTCATGATTCACTTTCCAGACCGCTTCCAAAATTTCTTCTCTGGTCAAAACAATATTTCGATTCTTTAAAAACAACAGCAACAAGTCAAACTCGCGCTGATTCACCTGAATCCGCTCGCCACCTTTTGTCACCATCAACGACTTTGTGGAAACAACAATATCTTCCAGCTCACTTTGCAGTGTCTCCGACACTGACTCAGTAGTCTCGCGCAACACGCGCTCAATTCTTGCTAAAATCACTTCGAAATCTGCCGGTTTGCGAATAAAATCATTGACATACAACTTAAAACTGCGAATCTCCGGATCAGTCTCCGCTGACGCTGTCAAAACAATAACTTTCATATTCGGATCAATTCGCCGAATCAAAGATAACAACTGCAATCCATCAACTGATTCCATCATAAAATCAGTAAGCAGCAAATCATACTTGCTCTTTCTAAACAACTCCACAGCATCAGCAGCATTATCTGCAACAGTAACTGTATACCCCTCAATTTCAAGCATATTTTTTAAAATTCGTTGATAATTATTATCATCATCAACAAACAATATTCGCTTTTTTACTTCAAACATAGTTTCCCCCCTATGAAGATTTATCGTAACATAATTGTGTCCCTCACGCAATTTTGTTCAATTGTTATATCCATTATACCATTAACCGCATCAAAGCAGAAAGTTGAATCTTGTAAATTGTGAAATAGAGGTATTAAATGAAAATATGATGAAAAGGAGAAAAACGGAGCTCGCAGCGAGCTCCGTTTTTTTATTTTCTCCCTCAAAAAATACTACTTCCGTAATATTTTATCCATACTTTTTCCTTTTGCCAGTTCATCAACCAGCTTATCCAGATAACGAATCTGCTGCATCAACGGATCTTCTATCTCTTCAACGCGATAACCGCAAATCATTCCGGTAATCTCGCTGACTTTCGGGTTCATTTTTGGTGCCTGGCCAAAAAATGTTTCAAAATCAATCTCATCATCAAGTGCTTGTTGCAACCCGGTTTCGTCATAACCAGTCAGCCAGCTGATAATCTCATCTACTTCAGCTTTGCTTCGTCCTTTTTTCTCAGCTTTCTGTATATAATGCGGGTAAACACTTGCAACTGACATCGCAAAAATCTTAGGTTTTTTCATCTTAGCAACTCCTTTGCCATTATATATTCTATTCTAAAACATACGGCTTTAAAAAGCTACTAATAAACCACCGCCATTAGCGGTGGTTTATTCATCTTTCCTCCAAACCAGCGTTGCAAAACATTTACTAGTTTACTAATTTGATAATGCCCGCCTCAAACGGCTGCAGCATTTTTTGTTCTAGTTGCGTTTCATTGTAATTACTTAAAATAATATCCTCACGTCGAACTGTAGCTAACTCCTCAATATCAAACCTAACATTCTGAGCACTAAAATTCCCATAAACTAAGTATTCTTGTTCTTGGTAAGCACGAATATAAGCAAAAATATTCTTATCATTTTCCAAAATTAAACGGTACGTTCCATACACAACCCAATCATTAGCTTTCCGTAATTGGATCAGCTGCTGATAATAATTAAAAATTGAATTCGGATCAGCCAGTGCTTGTTCAACATTAATGGTTTCATAATTAGGATTGACATTGATCCACGGCGCAGTGGTTGAAAATCCACCATACGCACTGCCGTTCCATTGCATTGGCGTCCGTGCATTATCGCGACCCTTAGTATAAATTGACTCCATAATTGTTTCATGACTGTAACCTTTTTTGATTCGTTCATTGTACATGTTAAGTGTCTCAACATCACGGTATGATGCTAAACTATCAAAACGTACATTAGTCATACCGATTTCTTCCCCTTGATAGATATATGGCGTTCCCCACATACCATGAGTAATCGTTGCTAATAATTTAGCTGCCTCAACACGATGTTGCTGGTCGTTAGCAAAGCGCGAAACCGCACGAGGCGTGTCATGATTATTCCAGAACAAACTGTTCCAGCCAATTCCATATAGTTCTGTTTGCCACTTGCTTAACACTTGTTTCAGCTTTATAAAATCCAGCGGTGCTAAATCCCACTTCTCACCATCAACTTGCTGATCCAATAAGATATGTTCAAATTGAAATATCATACTAAGCTCATTATTTTTAGGATTACTATATTGCTCGCCAATTTCAATAGTTGCCCCCCAAGTTTCACCAACGGTTAAAACATCATAGCGACCAAAACTTTTTTGATTAAGCTCTTTTATATATTCATGTAATTTGGGTCCATTTTCAGTGATTTCTTGCTCAGGTATTTTCCCTATTAAATCAATAACATCAAAACGGAAGCCGCCAATACCTTTTTCCAACCAAAAAATAATCATATCGGCAATATCTTGACGCACACGAGGGTTAGTCCAGTTTAGGTCTGGCTGTTTTTTACTGAATAGATGTAAGTAGTATTCTCCTAAATGTTCGTCATATTGCCATGCACTCCCGCTAAAAATAGAACGTAGATTATTGGGTGTTTTCGCCCAAACATAATAATCATGATATGGATTATCTTTTGACTTACGAGCTTCAACAAACCATTGATGCTCATCACTGGTGTGATTCGCAACAATGTCCATAACAATTTTAATATTTCGTTGCTTTGCCTGAGCAATTAATTCGTCCATATCTGCCATTGTTCCAAATTCATCCATAATCTGATAGTAGTCGGCGATATCATAACCGTTGTCATCATTAGGTGACGCATAGACAGGCGAAAGCCAAATGACATCTGCGCCTAGACTTTCTATGTAGTCTAACTTTTGAATAATTCCTTGCAAGTCACCGATGCCATCATTATTACTATCATAAAAACTGCGTGGATAAATTTGGTACACTACTGAATGATGCCACCATTTCTTTTCAATATTTTGCATCTTTCCACCTCCTTAATTGAAGTTATTTAACAGCTCCATCTGTAACCCCTTTAATAATATGTTTCTGCATAAAAAAGTAGAAAATGATTATCGGAATAACTGACAATGTTAATGCTGCCAGCGCCAGATGCCACTGCTTAGAGAATTCCCCAAAGAAATAGTATAACTGCAATGGTAATGTCTTTTCACCTTCCTTGTTTACAATCAACGATGGTAACAGGAAATCATTCCATATCCAGATAAGATTTAACACTGCAACAGTGACATGCATTGGTTTTAGCAATGGAAAGATAATTTTGGTAAATATCTGAAACTTTGAACAACCATCAATGGTTGCAGCTTCATCCAAGTCTACCGGAATCCCCTTTATAAAACCATGATATAAGAATATTGCCAGACTGCCGCCAAAACCAACATAGGCTATTACCAATCCAACCCGATTGAGCATAAAGGTTGTCTTAAGTACTCCCAAAAGCGGTAACATAACTGCCTGAAAGGGAATAATCATTGCTGCGACAAATAATAGCAAAACTAATTTACTGGCTCTTGTCTTATTTCGAACTAAAGCATATGCCGCCATAGAAGAAACAAAAATGATCAAGCCAATACTTATGATTGAGATAAGCAATGAGTTAACAAATGCAGAAAAGAAATTCATTTTAATAAATGCTGTAACATAGTTGCTAAATTGTGCTATCGCCGGCCAGCCAAGGACGTTTTCAGCGATTTCTCTTGGTGTTTTTAATGAGTTAACCACCAATATATAAAATGGCATTATGAATAATAAGGCAATCAATAAGCCAGTGATACCCAAACTAATTCGTTTCCATAGTTTCATCAGACTTCAACCTCCTTATCTTTCGTTAAGCTCACCTGAATAAGCGTTATGATTGCAACTAAAATAAAGAATATAACTGCTTTAGCCTGCGCTTGCCCAAAGTTATTGAAAGTAAAGGCCGTTTTATATATATTCAGAGCTAACATTTCTGTTCCGGCCTGACCATTGGTTAATGCCAGGTTCTGATCAAACATCTTAAATGAGTTTGCCAATGCTAAAAATAAACTAACTGTAAATGCTGGCATAATCATCGGTACAACAATATAACGGAAACGTTTTACGCTTGAAGCACCATCAACCTTTGCCGCCTCAATAATATCTTCAGGAACATTTTGCAAGGCAGCAATGTAGATAATCATTAAATATCCGGCCATCTGCCAGCTAAATAAAATAACCATTGCCCAGAATCCGGTATGTTGATCTGTTAGCCAACTATTAAAAAACGTTAGTCCGGTCGCGCTGCCGATAGCACTGAAAATATTTATAAAAATAAATTGCCAGATAAACCCTAAGATTAAACCGCCAATAAGGTTTGGCATAAAAAAGATTGTCCGCAAAAAGCTGCTTGTTTTCATCTTTTGGGTAACTAACAATGCCAGACCGAGTCCTAATGCATTAAGCACAATAACTGATACAACGGTAAATTTAACAGTAAAGAAGAATGCACTCCAAAACCCTGGTGTCGCACTCGTACCAAGCAATGCGGCTAGAATATCTTCATCTCCCAACGCTTTTGCATAGTTAGTAATACCGATAAAATTTGGCACACCGATTCCGTTCCAGTCAGTAAATGAGTAATAGATACCGATAATAAGCGGAACAATCACGATAAGTGCGAATGATATCAATGCCGGTGCGAGAAATAACCAAAAACTTATATTCTTTTTCTTTTTCATTTGTACTCCTCTTTTCATAAGTGATAATGTAATACTTATTTAGAATAGAAGTGCGCTGGTAACAGCGCACTTCTATCATCTTCAACATATATAGCATTTATTCGCGAGCTTTTGCCCAAGCATCTTTTGAATGCTGAATAACGTCATCCCATGATTGTTCACCGGCAAAATATTTTTGTAATTCAACGCCAATATTTTCCATACCCCATCCTGATGGATAGCCCATAAATACCCAAGGTTGCGTTTTTCCTGCTTCTGAATAAGCAACAATATCTTGTGCTAAAGGATTATCAGGCACTTTGTCATATCCCTTGATAGCTGGAATAAATTGTAAATCTTCTACTACTATCGTTTTACCTTCATCGCTTGTATAAAGCCAGTTTAAGAAATCTTTTGCTGCTGCTTTTTCAGCATCATTTTTATTTGTGTTTACTGACCAATACATTGGTACCCCAACAAAAATACTATCTTCTTTTCCGGTTCCTTTAATTGGAATTGGCAAGAAGCCAACATTTTTTGCTACTTCCGGATCAATTTTTTCAATATCTCCATAAACCCAGTTTCCTTGTTGAATCATTGCTGCTTTACCTAAAGCAAATCCTGATTCTACTTGTTCTTTATAATCTACTACATTAATATCTTTTCCGGTTTTATTAGCATAATTTCTTTGTAAATCCATATATGCTTGTAAACCTTCGCTATAAGTAAATTCTACTGTTTTAGAATTATAAGCATCAGTTGCTGAACCGAATTCAGGTGAGAGCGCTGTATTAGTTCCGTGTAATCCAGTTGACCAGGTTTCTTTTCCCGGAACAATAAATACACCATCAATACCTAATTCTTCTTTTTTACTGTCTAAAGTTTTTACTGCTGCTTCTAAACTCGCATAATCAGTAATTGTTGTTGCATCAATTCCCGCTTTTTCGAAAATTGTTTTATTATAGATTAATCCGTAACCTTCTTGATTGAAAGGCATACCATAAACTTTGCTTTCGCTTGTAACTGCTCCAAGTAATCCATCATATACTTCCGGAATCCAAGGCTGATCAGACAAATCTTCTAAATATGCTTGCCAGTCTTCAACATCTTGAGGGCCGCCGATATTAAAAATTGTTGGTTCTGCACCAGATTGGAACTTAGAACGCAATGCTGCGCCATAGTCTTGTCCGCCGCCCACAGTTTCAATAGTAATCTTTACATTTGGATTATTAGCCATGTAAGCTGTGGCTGCTTTTTCCAAACCTTCTTTATTTTCAACCTTAAATTGAAAAATCGTTACTTCCACTTCATCTGAGTTACCGCAAGCGGCAAGTCCTGCTACTGCAAGCACAAATGTTGCTAAAATTGCCATGACCTTTTTCATAAAATAAAACCTCCGTTTTTTGTAATCGTTTTCTTGATTGCATTTGTATTATAAGCTAAGCCCGTTATATTATTCAAGCAAAAATCCACTGTTACCGATAACAATCAATTATCCCAGCCGCCAAATATCCTTTGCGTACTGATGGATAGTTCTATCGCTACTGAAATAACCGCTATAAGCAATATTAACCAGCATCATCTTAGCCCATACATGACGGTTCGAATATGCTTCAGCAATTTCTTCCTGTGCCTTAATATAAGCTGCCAAATCACTAAAAACAAAGTATTCATCATTGCCATCAATTAAATCGCTGACAATTTTTGCAAATGTATCCGGTGCTAACACAAAGCTGCTCCCCAGATCTTGCGGATTCTTCAAAAAGTCCATAATCTTTTGATACTGTTTATTTTCAGCAACTATTGCCAAATTATCTTGATGCTTATTGCTAAGTTCGCTAACCTCATCAGCTTGTAACCCAAATATGAAACTATTATCATCGCCAACCCGCTCATGAATTTCAACATTTGCACCATCTAAAGTTCCTAATGTAATTGCACCATTCATCATAAACTTCATATTACCGGTACCACTTGCCTCTTTTCCTGCTGTTGAAATTTGCTCACTAACATCAGCTGCCGGAAAGAGCAGCTCTGCCTTCGACACATTATAGTTAGGAATAAAAACAACTCTAAGATATTTATTTACATCCGGATCATTATTAACAATATCCGCAACCACATTGATAAGTTGAATAACTTCTTTAGCAAACACATACGAAGCTGCTGCCTTAGCACCAAAAATAAATGTTCGTGGAACAATAGTAAAATCTGCTTCTGTCTTTAAACGTTGGTACAAATAAATAATATGAAACACATTCATTAACTGCCGCTTATATGCATGAAGACGCTTAATCTGAATATCGAAAATCGAACTACTATCAATAGCGACACCCAATTGATCCTCAATATAATCCGCAAGCCGCTCCTTATTTCCCTGTTTAATCTCCAATAGACGATCCAAGAACGACTCATCATCAATAAATGCCAGCAAACGCAAAAGCTCATTTTCCATATCTGTCGTCCAAGCATCACCAATCTTCTCGGTAATCAACTTGGCAAGCTCAGGATTGCTATACAACAACCAACGCCGCTGGGTAACACCATTAGTCTTATTATTAAACCGATCCGGATAAATCGCAAACAATTGCTTCAAAGCATCATTCTTAAGCAAATCTGTATGCAGAGCAGCAACACCATTGATGCTGAAACTCCCAACAACGGCCAAATACGCCATGCGTACTTTGCCGTTGGCAATAATTTTCACGGCAGCTAACTGAGATTCAGTATATCCTTTGGAAACTAAACTCGCCATAAACCATTTTTCAATAGCAACGATGATATCATAAACCCGCGGAAATAACTCCTGAATATAGATTTCATCCCATTCCTCCAAAGCCTCAGCAAGCAAAGTATGATTCGTATAGGCAACCGTCTGCTGCACCAGTTTCCATGCTGCTTCAAACCCCATACCATGCTCATCAACAAAAATACGAACCAATTCCGGAATAACTAAGGTCGGATGTGTATCATTAATCTGAATCGTATGGTAGTCAGCAAACGTTTCTAACTCCCTACCCTTCGACACATGATTGCGAACCAATGCCTGCGCACCAGCGCTACTAAAAAAGTACTGTTGCCGCAAACGCAGCCGCTGCCCCTCAGGCGTCGAATCATCCGGATACAAAAATTGGGTAATCATTCTGGTTTCATGTTCATAATCAGAATACTCAGCACTGGAAACCAACGCCTCGGTCACCGGCTGCGCACTCCACATTCTTAATGTGTTGATGGTTTTGCCATTGTACCCAATGATCGGCAGATCATATGGCACGGCTAAAACCGCCTGCAAGCTAGCACCTGAACCATAATTAACAACCACAGCTTCATCCTCGCGGCAAACTTCCCATTCATGGGTCCCGCGCCGTAGCCACTGCTGTGCCAACTCAATTTGCTGTCCTTCAACAATCTTTTGATCAAAGAACCCATATTGGTAACGAATTGTATTACCCTGCACCGGATAGCCAAGTGAAGCTGCTGAATCAAGGAAACATGCCGCTAAACGACCAAGGCCGCCATTACCAAGTCCCATATCATCTTCAGCATTTTCTAAGGTATTAATATCAATACCAATCTCGGTCATTGCTTCCTGCACCATATGGTAATAACCCATGTTTTGCAAATTATTAGTCAACAACCGACCCATCAAAAATTCCATTGAAAAATAATATACCCGCTTCTGGTTGCGATGTTCCAATTCACTGGCAATCCAATTATCAGTAATCAGTTCTTTAGTTAATTCTGCTAGCACATAATATCTCTCATTAGCTGTCGTTTCCTCAAGCGGTTTCCCGGTTTGACTCTTCAACCTGCTGATAAATTGTTGGCTAAATTCTTGCTTATTCATAATTCCCTCCTATAATTGATAGACACGCGCCTCATAAGGACGCAATACAGTTAACTCATCATCATTTTTGTCTGGATAATTTGCCAGTAGCAATTCACCTTTCGGAACCTCAAGCTGAATTGCGCGTTCAGCTCCGGAAAAGTTACAAACAACTAGCACTTTTTCACCGTTATATTCACGAATATAAGCATAAATATTAGCATCATCTTCAAGAACAAACCGGAAAGTTCCATAAATAAATACATCTTTACTTTGACGCAAACGCAAAAGCTTTTTATAGTAATTTAAAACCGAATACGGGTCATCTTGTTGCAACGCAACATTAATCTTCAAATAATTTTGCGACACTTTCATCCACGGCTCATGTTGTGAGAATCCGGCATACTTCTCCGCACTCCACTGCATTGGCGTACGTGCGTTATCACGACAACGATTATGAATCATAGCCATGACTTCGTCATGACTATGACCACCCTTAACAACCGCCTCATTATAAAGCGTAAAAACTTCAACATCACGGTAGTCTGACAAATCCTCATACTCAGCATTAGTCATCCCTAATTCTTCACCCTGCAATATATAAGGCGTTCCCCATTGCAAATACATTAAGGTTGCCAGCATTTTCGCGCTTTCCTCACGGTAAACACCATTGCTGCCAAAACGTGATACCACCCTTGGCATATCATGGTTATTCCAATATAAAGTATTCCAACCGTGGCCATATAAACCATCTTGCCAACGGCGCATTGCTGATTTAAATTCCAACAAATCTAATTTTTTATGCGTCCACTTTGGCGGAACATGAGTTACTGAATAATCATAATCTAAACTCAAATGTTCAAAAGTAATCAACATATCAAATTCTTCACGTTCCGGGGCTGTATATTTCTTTGCCTCATCAATCCCGGCAGTAGAACCTTCACCCACAGTCATAATTTGTAATGGCCCTAAAACTTCCTTATGAAATTCATGCACATAATCATGAACAATTGGTAGATTTGCGTAATATTTATCAGCCAAAACATAGGCACGACTGCCATCATTTTCACCTTGTGGCAAAGTTAAGTCTTTACCAATATGAATAATCGCATCAACGCGGAAACCATCAATACCCTTATCGGCCCAAAAACGAGCAATATCATAAATCGCTTCGCGGACCGCTTTATTCTCCCAGTTTAAATCGGGCATCTTTTTACTGAACAAATGCATATAATATTGATCAGTTTGCTCATCTTTTTCCCAAACCGAACCACCAAAAAAACCTTCCCAGTTCGTTGGCTCCACTGTGCCTGTTCCGTTCTCATTCTTGCGACCGTCAGCCCAAATATAAAAGTCACGATGCGGGTTGTCTTTAGAACTTCTCGATTCAATGAACCAAGGATGCTCATCACTGGTATGGTTCATCACCAAATCAAACATCACCCGAATATCCCGTTTGTGAGCTTCATTAATGAGCAATTCAACATCTTCCATTGTCCCAAACTCTGGACTTATAGCATAAAAATCACTAATATCATAACCATTATCATCATTTGGTGACATAAAAATTGGATTCATCCAAATCATATTCACTCCTAAATCGGCAATATAATCCAGCTTTTCAATAATCCCTTGAATATCTCCGATACCATCATTATTGCTATCATAAAAACTTCTTGGATACACTTGATAGACAATTGCCTTTTGCCACCATTTTTCTGTCATTACGTTCAACACCTCTCACTTATTCTACCCACATACTACCATGTTGATTTTGGGGAAAGCAATACTGTTCAAGTTGTTACCGATAACAAAAAGAGCGATTGCTCAAGCAATCGCTCTTTTCAACATTTTTTGTCATTTATTTCTTTCTTCTGGTTGATTCACGGACAATCAATTCCGGCTCAAAAAACTCATTAATAGTCTCAGCCGGAGTATTGTTCTCAATCTTTTGAATAATAATTTCTGCCAATCGGGTACCCATCTTCACTAACGGCTGGCGAATAGTCGTAAGTTTTGGATGAGCAATCTGATCAAGAAACACACCATCAAAGCCGGTTACCGCAATAACATCCGGGACCCGTAACTGCGAATCATGAGCGGCACGCAACACACCCAAGGCAATACGATCACTGGCACATACAATTGCCGCCGGCAACTTCTGATCTTCAAACAACTCATTAGCAACTTTGCATGCCGAAGTTGAGCGGTTCTCCATAACAAACTTTTTAGGCGTCAATTGATATTTTTGCATCATCTCATCATATCCACGCTCACGTTCATGGGCAAACTGCTCATTACGATCAATGCCAAAATATAAAATATTCCTGAAACCGAGCTCATATACATGTTCAACAGCATGTTTAATTCCAGTGATATTATCAACATCAATAAAGTCATAGCCAAAATCATTTTCACCAAAAACCACCAATGGCGATTCCAATGTTTCAAGCTCCAAATAATCTTCATTCTTCAATCCGGTAAAAATAAAACCATCAGCACGACCGACACTCCAATCACCCTCATGCACCACCTGTAACGAAAAATAATGCTCGCTCAATCCACGGCTAATACCGGTAAGTAAGTGCATAAAATAAGGATCAGTCGTATCCATATCTTCCGAAACCACATACTTAATAACCTGCGTTCGGTTATTAGCTAGAGCCTTCGCCGCATAATTAGGCCGATAATTTAACTCTTCCATCGCCTGAGTAACTAAATCATGTAGTTCCTTAGTCACTTTTTCAGGATGATTAATAACTCGGGATACCGTCATCTTAGAAACATTCGCCTGACGGGCAACATCAGCCAAAGTAGTCAATTCCTCCACCTCCTGCATTTTCCTAACACACTTTATTATAACAAAAAAAATCCCAAAAAGCTTTGCTTACTTGGGATATTAAAATGTTTTTCATAATTTGACAAATTTTACAGCACAGTGTGAGACCTCAATCACCTGAATAGTCGATAATAATACCTTTCTGTCGCAAATTATCAACACATTCATCAAGATAAAACTGATCATGTTCAGCATAAATCGGATGCTTTAAATCAACCGTGTCCAAAAACTCATAAGGATTTGCCGACTTTCCGCGATAAAGCGGCAAATCCCAAAGCGGATCGTGCTTAAAGCCCCGCTTCGTCATCTCGTCCATAACCACCACATGATATTGATACAACATATAAGCCGGGTGCTCAAACACATAATTCACCGTCGCGTGCGGCTTGCCCCAGCCATTGCCGCGCAAAGCACAGCACTCACGGTGCTGCCCCAATAACTGTTGCCTTGGTAAATAAGGAATTAAATCTTCATGCCATAAGCGCATTGTCCTCACTACTTCCTACTTAAGAATTAATGCTACAATCAAAATCAAAATAATAACCATTGGTATTATCGCAGCCCACATAAACATCGTCCGCATTGACTTGGTTGAATAGACTTGCATTGTATCAAAATCTACTGCATCGCTTTCACGAATCAACTCTTCTTTGTTTCTTATTATACTAGCATGTCCGGGACTATCTGACAAGAAATGCTGTGCATATGGGAAACAAGCTAATTGCGAAGGCTTATCAGCAAATAAACCCGGATACCATGAGTTCAACTCTAATTGCAAACTATCCAAAGGAAGTTTCAATGCTTTCTCAACTTCTAAAGGGTCGAATTTCAGTGCAAAAACACTATCATCATTTCCGGACAATTCACGACCATAGCCAACAGAAAAATTACCTTCCAGCCACAAGCGCTGATCCAATGCCTCAGTTGTGCCTTGGGTAATATCACTGGTAAAAACCAACGCGCGTGAATCGTCTTGTTTTACCATATCAACAATTACATTACCAGCAAAATCAGTAGTAATCACTGCATGTTTGCAATCAGGCATCACCAAACCACCGGCCTTGTCATAACTAATCGTATTACTATCATAGTCAACAATAATCCAACTTAGTAAACCAGTTTCCTTATGCTCAGCAATAATGTAAAACTCCATTCGCTGTCCCCAAAAAGCACTGGTATGAACATTAAAACAGCCAAAAATACAATAGTACTTAGGTTCATCAACATCAAATAACTTCGACTTTACTAACCGAAAATTATCCGGAATCAATCGCTCTGCCCAAGCTAAATCAACAATCTCATACCCTAAAAAATAACTATACGGCTCAACAACAAACCCCATATGAGGCATCTTCTTTGCCGATGACTCAACAATATGATTTTGCATCTTCTTTGGCATCATGCCGCTAAACGGCGCGAAGAAATGAATAGTCCCCACTTCTATTGGATCAACTAACTCCTCAATTCCTTTAGTAAACCTAAACTTATCCATAAACAATTTCACCCTCCAGTCGATTGGCACCACTACCTGCCAACTATTTTCTCTCTGTCAACGTTCCATCTCTCATTTCAAAAACTCGATCACAATGCTCAATCATGCGAATATCGTGAGTTACCATAATACATGCCTTATTCTTTGCCTTGCTCTCATCAGCCAAAATCTTAACAACCTCGAAAGCTCGATCAGTGTCTAAACTTGCCGTAGGCTCATCTGCTAAAATAACTGCCGGATCATTATAAAGTGCCCGTGCAATAGCAACTCGCTGTTTCTCACCACCGGACAAAGCCTCAGGGTATTTGTTCCTAAGGTCCCAAATACCTAAATCCGTCAGCAACTGCTTTTGCCGCTCCTTATCTGATTTTCGCTTCTCAACTTTATCAACCAACTCAAGCTGATTAATAACCGATAAAAACGGCACCAAATTAGAAGACTGGAGAATAAAACCAATCTCCTTAAACCGTACTTTCGCACGCTTCTTCTCACTCTTAGCACTAAAATCATTACCATTAATCATAACATTGCCCTTGGTCGGCTTCTGCAAGCCACCAATAATCGTCAGCAAGGTACTTTTTCCCGAACCACTTGGTCCGATAATCGCGACAAACTCACCTTGCTCAACCTTGAACGCCGTTGGTTTCAAAATCTCTTTCTCAACCGAACCATCTTTAAAAACTTTACTAATATCATTCACTGTAATTGCTTCCATCTCAAACACTCCCTCCTAACTTATTGCTTTCAGCGGATCAACTTTTACAACTGTTCTGACTGAGAACAATGCCCCGAGAACTGAAGAAAATACTAAAATCAAGAACAATCCGCCAAAATACAACGCCTCAATTCGGAACGGCACTGCCGCCGGTAAAAAGAGCGCTGTCAACAAGGTTAACCCGGCTCCTAAACCAAATCCTAAAACTGCCAATAATAAAGTTTGGATAATAACCGCTTTGCTAATATAACCATTGGAAATTCCTTGTGCCTTCATAACGCCGAAAATTGCTGCCTTCTGCAAAGTAAATACATAAATAAAAATGCCAATAACAACTGCTGCAATAACAACTAAAAAGCCAATCATCAATCCAAACGTCAGCACCTGGGCCTGATACCCGGGCAGCTTATTGATATACGTGTTTATCGGATAAACCTTCAAATCACTCTTACTAACTGTTACATTAGCAGCATCATGATCCGTAGCCCGAACAATTATTGCATTGATAATATCATTCTTCACCCCAATACCACCACTCTTAGCAAAACGCACATCCCTAAAAGTATCCAATGTGGTATACAAGACTGGTGAGATACTAAATTTGGCATTATCAGTGAAACCAACTACTTTTACCGGCTTATCAACTCCGGCAAGATATAACAAATCGCCAAGCTCAACGCCATCCTCAAGATGCATACTATTATCAACAACAGCTTCATAATCATCGGCAAACATAACCCCATCAATCACATTTGGTGCAATAAAACTATCCGGCTCAATCCCAAAAATACTCACATTAATCTTATCCAGACTATCATTGCGTCCATTCACCTGCGCCACACTTGGACTTTGTCCAAGCACTGCTGTTTCCGCTGCAGACACATCATTAATACTATCCGCCGGCATCATCGACATACTCATATTAACGTTTGCCTCATCGGTCAGCACAATAGCATCAGCCTGCCACTTATCCGCTGCCGTTCGATTATCCTCTGCCAACCCGTATGCCAACCCAATCAAAAAGAACACCAAGTAGGCAATCAGCGCCATAACACCGATAATTAAAAAATATCGTAATTTACTATGCTTAATCTCATTCCATGCTAAAAACATTCCAATTCCTCCAGTATGTCCCTAATTGTATCGCTTCTGCGAACAAATTCACAGTAAAATGCTCTTTTGGGGAAAACAAAATAAACGGCATGGCCAGAGGCCATGCCATTTATAAAATTCTCTCATACAGCTTTACTGTTCGACTAAGAGCGTTTTTTGATTATTATTACTGCCACACTAGATAAAAGCAATGCTGCACCAAATAATAATTCAGCATTATCATCCCCGGTTTGCGGAAGTTCTATTTTTACCCACTGTGCATAGAGCACCAAATTTTCCGCCGGCATAGTACTAGTTGCAAAAGTCCACACTTGTCCCGTTCCATTTGCTTTTGTATTCCATCCCTTAAACGTATATCCCGCTCTCACCGGATTATCTACCGGTGATGCAAATGCGCCTTCCACTAGTTGTTGTGTTTGAGGAGCCTGGCCGTCTCCGCCATTTAAGTTAAAACTCAACAAATAACTCGCTACTTCGTATGATTGACTCCGGTTAGAAGTAATCACAACATCATCTTGCAAATCATAACTAGCATAATTGACAATACAAAATGGTTGCGCAGTATTGATAACCGAGCTCGGAATAGTAACGGTTTGCACTCCGCCATAATACATAAAGTCTTCTTGATGACTATAATCATCAAAAAGAAAACTGAGCTTGATACCTGATGATGACACATTTGGTAGTGTAGCCAGCTCAGGTACTTCAACATCCAATGTTGTTACACCATTAGCAGTATGCAGATTTGATGTCAGAATAGTTGGAAGCACATGAGTCAACGGTTGTCCTGCTACACTAACATTATTAGCTTCACCAAACAAAAGCGTATCATTAAATTGTAATGCAGCAATATTAGAGCCCGCCTGATTATTAAAAAGAATTCCTGCTGCAACCGCATCTGTATCAATGATACTTTGATTGACAATCATTGAATCAATTACTGCCGTTTGTCTAAAGTTAAACGGAGCATCCATGCCATCAACTTGAAAAACTTTTGGTGAAATAGTTAAACTATCAATATGCCCACTTACCCATAACATACTTCTAGAAGTAATGACATCACTACCATTGATACCTACAGGATCAATAGTAACCTCTTTAATATGACTTGCCGCATAAGAATCAACTATTAAGTAGCTTGCCGTGATATCACCCAAAACATCAAACTTATCAATTGATGTTGCCTCTCTTGTATACAAAATACCATAATTGTTGGTTAATTGATTAATACTTGCTTGTGCGGTAATAGTCAACGATGCAACCGGCCCATTCAAATAGAAGGCACCACTACGGACCGTTGCACGATTATTAAGCGTTATGTTCCCGGCAGTTGCAGGCTTACCCACCGCTCCGGTTGTAACAATTACCCGAGTATCAATGACACCATTTAAAACGATATCGCCAATCTTTCCATTCGCTGCCGCAGCATACACGGCAATCCCGGCCGGATTAATAGCCTCACTGGTACTGGAAAACTCAACATAGCCAATCTCACCTGCACCAACAGCGACCAAACCATAATTTGCACTTGAAATCAGTTTTCCGTTAACAATAATAGAATCAACTTTTGCACCATTATCAACACCAATTGCTTGCTGATTAGACTCAACAACACCATCAATTAAAAAGGAAATATCACTTTGATTAAGGTTAACAATTATTGCTGACGCATAACCACTCTGAGATCTTACATACGATGTTTTATCAACATATAATTGAACATGACTGCTGACATCAATTGCATAATTATTAGTTGTATCAATCCGTGTGTTTACCAGATTGATATAAGCATTAGCTAAATATAAAGTTTTACTAAAATTACCATTAATAATGTTAATCTGTTCGCTGGAATTATTAATGCGTAAACTAGCTGTCTGCGCTCCGGTTAATAATAAATCTCCTCCGCCACTAATAATTTGCACTTCAAACCCATTATTCAAGTTCTCATTAATAGTCTGGTAAGAGCCATTAGTATTATAGGTAAACGCTCCATCTATACCTGTAGTTAACAGGGCAGGTGGTGTTGATGGCGTTGATGCAACTATATCAGTTACATCACCCGAATCGCTTGGTATAGCATAAACCAATTGCTGGCCTCCAGTCAAAGACAAAGTCAGCAAAAATATAACCGATAAACCAACCTTTATAAAGAATTTCATTTGACTACCTCCTATTCCTCATTACCACAATTATACTCCATCCACTTTTTTATTTATCAATTAACGCACATGTTTTGGGGAAAACAAAATAAACGGTATGGCCTGAGGCCATACCGTTTATAAAATTCTTATAAAAGATTATCGAATCGCGAACGATGACTAATAGCTAACATCGAAGCTGCCGCAGTCATTAAAATAATACTCACGAGCATAAACTGAATTTCGCCACCGGTCACAGCAAGTGTCCCGGTTTCTTCGTTTACAATCTTAAAATCCCAATTTTCAGGTGCGGTCACAATTAAGTCACCGACATCATTATAATCAAGAGTTATATTAATGTCAGCAATTGGTTTATACTGAGCCGACTGCGTCCGCTCATGCAAGACATAGTTTCCTTTAATTAATCCATTAAAAGTAATCTGCCCTTGAGCATTGGTTTGTTGAATACTGTTGTATTCAACGTCTTTTCCGGTTAATTCAAACTCAATCCCGCTAATTGCTTGATTATTTTGATTCACCTTAGTAATTGTCATATCCAATGTCTTTAAAGTGTTGGTAATAACTATATTATTATCCGTATTATTTACCGTAGCCAGATAGTCATTATTGCCAACTTCAACAATGCTATAATCAAAGATTTCACCCTTATTGTTATAAAGTGGCAAAGCTTCAGGAGTAGCTGATGATTGTGGAGTGACAGTATTTATCTGCTGTTGCCAGTTATCTGCTTGAGCTAAGGTCATTTCCGTTGTTCTTGTCCAAGCATTCGGATCAGTAGTGTTATTTCTAGTAACGTAATAGCTTATTGTATTTGGTCGTAAATTGTACTGATCTTCAAAGTCTGACCAAGCTTTAGTGATATTTAAAGTTGTTGCTTCGCCTCTAATTGCCGGGATTGGAAAATCAAATTCATCGGTGCTTGTACTGGTAGGTACTAAAATAGTTCGTTGATTAGCCAAGTACCAAACATCTGGTTTAAAATTATTCTCAGTATTTAAATGGATCTTATATGTGAGGGTGACTTTTTCATTATAACCAATATGCAGTCCTTCCAAATAAATAACATTATCTTGCTCACGTACTGTTACACCATTTGTTAAGCTATTATTTGCTACCCAAACACCATTTTCTTTAACAAAACCGGAAAGTGTATAATTACTGAACACACCATTTTCTTTTTCCAAAATAACATGCTCACCCATTGGGTCAATGACTTTACCATCTTGGATGGTATTAATGGTATTAGCTGCAATCGTTAATGTTTCACTTAATCCTTCAAGATTTTCATCAACAGTAAAATAATGAGCTAAATTGGATGCGATATTCTTACTGATATATTCGCCACGACTTGATGGTGACGCAGCGACATTATAAAATTCAACACCTATCTGTTTTAAATGCACAACCATCCCTAAAGTTAAATTAGATATCTCTTCACTGGTAGTAAGAATAGCATTCGTAGGATCACCATCCACTACCGATTGACTATTGGTGTAATATTGACTGCTACCAGTCTGAAAATCAGTATAATATCCGGCTGCAGAATAACCGTTATATGGCGTAATCTCACCTGTATTAGGATATAGCGTAGCACCACTTACTGGCAAATATGCTCGATTGGCACTACCATCACCAATATGAATTGCCAAATTTCTATGTGCCGGGTCACCATATGTTTGATACATTTGCAAAGCTTCATTTAACCCTTTTTGAATAAAGGTTCCTGTGTGCGTTTCAGCATTAGCTAGAAAATTCAATAGATCCGCTTTACTACTTGTGTAGGGTAGACTCATGACCTGGCGATTATAGGTAACAATCCCAACCCGAATTGTACCTGCCTCTAACGAAGTACTAATCTCATCTATAAAAGTATTCATCCCAGCAATTGTATTCTCTAATTTCTGACCAACCATAGTTGATGAGAAATCAATAATGAATACCAAATCAATCGGCGTTCCTTGACTATTCCCTTTCACCTCTAAATTAACATCAAAAAGGCCCGGAACAGTATCACTTTGGGTCGCATACTTCTTAACATAACTTATATCATTATAATTAACGAATCCCTCTTCATCCAAAAGTGGATTGCTCGGATTATCATAATTATAATTCAAAACATTTTCTCCATATTTATTAGCATCATTATCAACTAAATAGGTTCCATCTGTGCCATCAGCATATTCAAAAGCACCAATTGAAAGTGCTGAAGCAGTCATTGAAAAACTTACACTAATAGTTACCACTGAAAGCAAAATGATAAATACTTTATTCCAAAATTTCATACCTACATGCCCTCCTCTTATCATAGCTCCATGCTATCACACTTTTTTCATTTCTTCAAAGAGGAAGCAATAATAATTAAAAAATAATCAATAATTGCAAAAAAACTATACTATCCATATTAGATTAATACAACTATCTTTAAAAACGCAAAATTAAAAGACCGCAAATAGCGGTCCTCTTTTCTAGAAAAGATTTTGGCTGTAGAATCAAAACAATCTATGGTCTTCCTCTCCAAAATAATTGTTATTCCTACCACCCATATATTACTATTGTTATAATTTTTTGTAAATCAATATGTATTTAAAATTTTTGTGAATCCATAACCTTTACCAAGATTCACCATACAGAGTCAGTTTAAAAATAAAATGGCATAGTTTAATACACTCGCGAATGTTACCCACAAAAAATATGGTCCCATCAGCCACATAGCTACCGGTTTATATTTACTATAAAATGCTTGTTGAATAAACAAAAGAATCCATAAAAGTGTAATATCAATAACCGAAAGCAAATTGTTTTGAAGTGTAAAAAACAGTCCTGACCATATAAAATTGAGAATAAATTGTGCAATAAACATGCTTAACATTATCTTTCTTTGCTGCATATCTGCATGTGTCAAAATAAAATAAAATGTTATTCCCATAAGAATATATAATATGATCCATACCGGCCCGAATAACCACGCCGGCGGTGCAAATACCGGCAAAATTAATGACTTATAATATTCTCCGGCATTAATTGAAAAAATACCCGATAATAAACCTAATAAAGTAACAATAATTATACTTGCCCAAAGGCGCCAATCTTTTACTACTTTCATTTTTCTCACCACCTAAATCACTTATACCACTTATTTTCAAGATTGTCCGTGAGAATGCTTAGTGAAATTCACACAAATAGTTTTCGTATGGCCCTACAAAGTAGAGCCATACGAAATTAATGTAAATCAATTGTGTCTAAGCATCTATTTTGTATAATTGTATTAGAATACACAAAAGATAAGCAATAACAAAGGGTGAAGATACGTGAAAATAAATTACAGCCAATTCTATCAGGGGATTATTATTGGTTCCAAAAAAATAATTGAAAACAAAAACCAACTTAATCAAATAAACGTTTTCCCGGTAGCTGATGCGGATACTGGATCAAATCTTTCAGAAACAGCAAAAAATATTACCCAATACATGAGCAATGAAGAAAGTATTGCCCAAGTATTTAAAAGCGCCGCTCGTGGCGCTTTTATCGGCGCTCGCGGCAACAGCGGCATCATCTTCGCACAGTTCATGGATTTTTGTGCAAAAGAAATGCCGGATACACCATCAATTGAGCTGAGCGACTTTTCTACCAAAATGAAACAAGCAGTCGATAACCTATATAATTATGTAATAGACCCGGTGGAAGGTACAATTCTAACAATATTGCGAAGCTGGGCGCATACTCTAGAAAGCTATAAGCAGCACGACGATTTTGATGAATACATTGACTCAGTAATTATCAATACATATGCGACATTACAAAATACACCAGAGTTATTACCGGTCCTTAAAAAACGTGGTGTAGTTGACAGTGGTGCCCAAGGCATGTTCTATTTCATAGAGGGCCTCATGCAAAGTTTCTCTAAAACCAATCAGTCCATACTAACTCATGAACCAAAGATTACTGAAAACGTAATAATTGAAACCAGCGATTTAGCTGATAGTGATGTATATCGTTACTGTTGCGAATTTATGCTGGAAAAGCATGATGCAATTACTAAAGAAGAACTGGCAAATTTTGGTGACTCTGCCCTCATCTTAGAACAAAATGATTTAGTAAAAGTGCATATCCATAGTAATAACCCGGACCTAGTCGCAAAGTATCTACTAACTCGCGGAACAATCACAACACAAAAAGTCGAGGACATGCAACTCCAAAAAAATGTCGGAAGCAACAAAAAAGGTAGTATCGCTATTATTACCGATTCTATAGCGGACTTACCCGGAGAATATGTAACGGAACAACAAATCTTTGTTATTCCGTTATCATTAGAAATCAATGGGCAATCATACTTGGATAGATTAACAATACAGAGTGAAGACTTTTCATTTATGAATGCTCATACTAATCAACAACCAAAAAGCTCCTTACCCTCGTTATACGCGATAGAAAGAACCTTAGATTTTGTATTTGCCCATTATGATGAGGCAATAATTATTACTGTTTCCGGAAAATTGAGTGGTACCTACAAAACTTTAAATCAATATGTTAAAAAATATTCTGATAAGAAAATACAGGTTATTGACAGTAAGTTAAATTCCGGAGCACAAGGCTTACTTGTTAAAAAAGCGGTAGCCCTGCGCGAACAAGGAAAAGACTTAGAAACTATAACAAACGACCTTACAGCTCAAAGAGAAAACTACAAAATTTTAGTTGCTCTGGATACAACCAAAGGTTTAGCCCGCTCAGGAAGAGTCTCAAATACAACGGCTAGTATACTAAAAGCACTTAATTTTAAACCTATAATGTCTTTAAACAAAGATGGCGAAGGTATTGCTTTTGGTGCATCCTTTTCGCAAGCTGGCCTCAAGAAGAAAATATTAAAAAGCATTGCAAAGGAAAATAATATTTCCGGCATTAACAACTATGTTATTCTGCATGCTAATTGTCCAGATAAAGCAGATCAATTTGCTGCAGAAATCGAACAGCTTATTGGAAAAAAAGCTGATTACATTTCCAATATATCACCTGTAGTTGAAGCAACTGCTGGTGCTGGTGCGATTGCAGTTGCATATGAAACGGAGGCAAAAAAATGAATACTATAATTTTAATTTCGTGGCTTACTATAGCAATATACTTTTCCATTTTTCTAGTTGTCGGCAATATACTAAAGAACAACTCAATTGTTGATATCGGATGGGGTGCTGGCTTTGTTGTGGTCGCAATCACTACATTATTGGTTTCTAATAACTTTGATATTATCAGTATCATCTTAACTATTCTCGTTTCGGTCTGGGGTATTCGACTTTCCTACCATCTATTCAAAAGAAATGCAGGCAAAGGCGAAGATTATCGATATATTGCCATGCGTAAACGTTGGGGTAAGCATCAAATAATTGGTTCATTCATCAATGTTTATCTCATGCAGGCAATTATGATGGCACTTGTTTCTTATGGGTATGTCTATGGAATCTTGCAGCCGGATAAAGTTTTCTCAATATGGACAGTCATTGGTCTAATTGTCTGGGGCATCGGTATTTTGTTTGAAGTTGTCGGCGATCGACAATTAAGAAATTTCATCGCAAACAATAATGGCAAAGAAGTTCTTGATACCGGCTTGTGGAAATATACTAGACATCCAAACTATTTTGGCGAAGCAACCAGCTGGTGGGGCATCTTTATCATTGTTCTAGGTTCAACTGGAAACATATTAGCGATAATAAGCCCGATTGTAATAACCGTGCTTGTGCGTTTTATTTCCGGGGTACCGCTACTTGAGAAAAAAATGATGCAACAGGATGCATACAAAAAATATGCTGAAAAAACATCGGTATTCTTTCCACTTCCACCTAAAAATAAAGGAGGTAATAAATAATGAACTATATAAAAGAATACGTTATTGCTCTAATTATATTCTTAATCATCGATGGTATATGGTTGGTATTTATCTCAAAAGACTTATACAAACAAGCACTTGGCCCGCTTATGGCTGGACAAGTCAATTTCGTGGCGGCAATCATTTTTTATCTCATTTTTATTGCTGGTATGGTTTTCTTTGTTATTCACCCAGCAGTATTATCTGGCAATGTAATTGAAGCACTACTTAAAGGTGCATTCCTAGGACTTATATGCTATGCAACTTATGATTTAACTAATCTGGCGGCACTTAAAGACTGGCCCTTACATATCACAATAATTGATTTACTATGGGGAACGTTTATAACCAGCATAACTAGCTTTATTACCACTTATCTCGTATTATTACTAAAATAATAAAAAGGAAGCTGAATTCAGCTTCCTTTTTTATATATTACTATAAATATTGTTGATTAACTGCGCTACTTGAGCTGACTTAGATAAATGTGGTACATGTCCGGAATTTTTAATCAAATAAATTTGATTGACACCCAAATTATTTAACTGCTCTGAAATATCAGTAACATAGCCATCGTTCTCACCAACAATAACTGTTATTTTATCGCTATTTACCCTTAAGATATCTTCCAATTCTTGTTCTTCAAAATATTGATTATACTGCTCAAAGGTTTTTGTCGTACCAATTATTGAAGCATTATAGTTTCTGGTATCAATATCTGCTTGTGTTGGACAAAAATCATTTGCCTGCTCACACCCAAGCGCATATAAGAAATTCCCTATAAATCCGCCGCCCATAGCTAAAAATGTAAATCCACTGCCAATCCCTAGTGGAACATTACCAAGTGCAGAAAAAGATCCCCCGCCTTGATTGAAGAACAACGGACTTATCGCAACAAATTTGTTAATTTTATCTGCATGTTCTTTTAGATATAGCATACCTTGTGTAGTACTATATGAAACTGTCACCAAATTAACTTGTTTATCCGGAACTAACTCGGCAAAGATTTTTTGCAGCATATTTGTTTGCCAATCCATTGTTGGCTTCTCATCATCAGTCAGTCTTTCAGATAAACCCAACCCCGGAAGATCAATAAAAACATAGAATTTACTAGCATCCAAATACGGTGCAATATGGTTCCACTCATTATTGGCTGCCGCATTAAAACCATGCAAAAAGATTGTGGGCAAATCTGTAGAATTCGCATCACCATAAGTCTTATAGTTTATTTTATAGCCGTTCACCTCTATAAAATTATCTAGTTGAACACTCGAATACTCAACTTTCTCAATATTTTCTTTGTAAATTAAAATTCCAATATTAAAAATTCCCAAAACAATTACAAGTGCTAAAAACACTCTTAAAACATTCTTCACTGTATCCCTCCGTTGAATCCCATAAAATAAATTGTATCAAAGATAAAATTTATTTCAACTTATTTTGTAAATTTGATATATTAAAAAAAGACGCAAACAATGACTGTTTGCGTCTTTTAAATTTCTCTCTAACGATTAGCGTGATCAGCTTTCATAACATTCAAAACTATTGATGCAACTTTGCCATCAACCTTATTCTGCAAAGTTAACTCACACTTTTTTATTCTTTGTTAGTATTACAAAAATTCCAATACATACAATAATTCCACCAAATATAATTATCTCGCTATTATTGAGCCCAGTCTCGGGTAACTCAGAAATATGTGTTACTCCACCATCTTCAACTAACTGCTCATTTATGTTTGAATCACTATCATCTACCTCTGGCTTAGCGTCTAAAGTAAAGTATGTTGTATAGGTAACTGGATCCAGAAAGCCACCTGTACCATGTGCAATCAGTGTATATGAGCCTGCTTGTATTAAATCAGCACCGTCAATAATTAGTTTCCCATTTTCAAGTCTTGGATTAATATTATGTTCCGCACCATCCGGTAAAACTAAAGTATAGTTAAAAGACATACCATAATTTGGAAACTGTTCGTAAGCAGAATATGCTTCAAATCCATAATCATTTTCTGTCATACCAATTATTGACGCCTCTAATGTACTTGTTTGGTTTGAAAGCCTTACTAAAGATGTATTTGGTGCATAAGCTTCTACTATAAGATCATACACCTCTTGTGGCAACGAGGTTATGTTGTTGTAATCCAAAGGCATATATTTTAGTGTAGTAGAGTTAGCAACATCTTTTGAAACGCCTGTTAGTCTATTATTATTGAGTGTGATTTGAAATAATTTTGGCATATTTCCAATAGCGCCTGGAACTTCGCCACTAAAATAATTACTTGACATAAAAATTGTGTTTACCTTCTCCCATTTTTCAAACCATACCGGAATTGATCCGCTCAATTGATTTGCACTAACAGTAAATTGACCAATAACCGTTAGATTTTGAAGCGTATCCGGAAGCTCCCCACTTAATTTATTGCTATTTAAAAATAGATCTAAAAGTTTATTCAAATTACCTATCGTTTCTGGAATTGCTCCAGATAACTGATTACTCGATAAATCTAAACGCTCCAGATTGCTCAGATTTCCAATTTCTTGTGGTATTGTTCCGGTAAGTTTATTTTTCCCTAACCATATAGTCTTAAGACTCGTTAGATTACCTATACTCGTAGGAATTGATCCGGATATTTTATTATTAGCCATTCTCAAATCTTCAAGTTTTGTTATATTACCAATACCATCTGGAATAGAACCACTTATATTGTTTTGAACTAAATCAATGAATACAATATTGACAAAATATTCAATACCGTTTAACGTTCCAGAAATGTTTTTTTCGCGTAAAATTATTTCACCAGTTTTTGCACCAGCTTCATTAATACTAATAAAACCATCTTTATTCAGATCTACTGCTGGGTATTGTAATAATATTGCATCATGTAATTCTACACTACTGGCATCAAATGCCCAATCAGTCGGTGCATCAGCCGGATTGCTGGCCGCCTGAACTGTTATTGGATTGTTTGTGTTTACTAGAATACTTGTAAAAGCGAAAACGGATAGCAATAATATGGCTCCCACAAAATTCTTGATTTTTTTCATAATTAATCCCTCCCTGTTAATTTAACGAAAAATATATCAACTAATAATAGCACAACAGTACTGCTTTTAATGCTTTTCATATAAAATAACATTTTTCACTTTTCATTCACACCACTATGTATTTTTCTTTTGATTGAATAAATTTTTAACAACTCCAGAATACCCGGAAAATATACAAAAAAAATTATAATTGGATTATCCTATTTTCAAACGAACTTAAATATAATTTGTTATAAAACATACAAATTATATGTCCCACTAGCAATAAAATAAATCAGTCTAGATGAACTGATAGAAGCCATCTTAAAGCATTCTATAATAAGAGTGTCCATATCTTTAAATCTATTATAGCCTTTTCACATTCTTTAGGGTGTACACTTTCACAGTAATTCTTTCCTCCATGTCCTTTTTACACTAATTACTCCGAATTTGCATAAATAAAAAAACAGATTCATGGAATCTGTTTTAAAAATTAATTTGATGATATATCTTGAATTGAAACTTCTAATGAATATTATTCAATAAAGTGTATTCAAATCAAATGGTGCGATTACCATAAACTACTCGAACTCTTTCATTTATTGTATTGCTTTGAGATAATTCAAATATAATTTGTAAATTAATTATAACATTCGTATTGGCTTAATACAACCATTTAATAAAACAACCCCGTTTAAAACTCTTAAATCTATTTAAAATTTAAATGTTTTGCCTAATAACTTTTACTTCAATTGTTGATTATATCTTTTCTACAATGTCTATCCACAATTCTTCCTTCTGTTTTTTCAATTGCTCTTATTTTTTTATATAATGTAAATTGGATACTACATCCAGTCCTATTATAAATTTCAATTATTTTTTTTAACTTTCTATTTTTTTCTTCTAGCAATTGAACATCTCTATATGTAAATAGTTTGTTCTCGTTTGTAATTCTTATTTTAAAAGATCTTTCCCAATTATAATATGTTGTCCTAGATATTTTATAATGCGTACAAATTTCCTTCACACTCTTTTCTTTCCTCTCTCTATTAACAATTGTGTAACGTTCTTCAATGCTATACCGATTACTCATATATCTACTCCTAATATAAAATAAAAAAACAGATTCCTTAAATCTGTTTTTAAAATTAATTTGATGATATATCATGAATTGAAATTTCTAATAAATACTGTCCAACAAAGTGTACCCAACTTAAGCTTACCACCAACCGGTCAGCAGCCAGAATTATTCTTAGTAATCGTTATTGGACTTGTTGCTCTTGGATTATTTGGAAAATTTATAAAACATATGCATTTTTAATTTTTTTATATAGATATAGTAATACAATCATTATCAAATTAGTTTACAAATATCAATAATAGAAGTACAATGAAGTTGCAGGATTAACAATTATTTTGAATAGGAAGAGCATAGATTGTTACAGTTCTGCAGCCAGAATTATTTTCTAGAAAATGGGATCGCTAATTGCGATCTCTTTGTATATTTGTTTAACATATATTCTTGAAATAATTTTGCGACTGTATTTTTCTAATATAAATTTATTGTTATATACTTAGTACTGTGCAGAAACTAAGTACTTACAAAATGAGAGGAAGAATATTTATGGATAAGTATAAATTTACAAAAGGAATTGAGAAAATAATTAACCCAATGGAAGTTGGTATGATACATTTTTTATCACCATTCAGCCGGTTTCTACCTAAAAAAATACAAAACTATATTGTTGAATCTTCGGCTAAGAAAATGCCATATATGGGGTTTGTTGTGGAACCATATAGTTATTTTTTAGCTTATGAAATTATCAATTTAGATTGGGCAAAAAAATTAGTGCCAGATAATTTTAAACTAGTAAAATCAAAAGTATTTATTGATGATGAACCAAAGTATTATTGTATCTTTGGTTGCTTCAATGTACATACAAGTGCATTTTGGGGACAAAGGATGGAGTTTTATATTATTGCTGAACATAAGGAAACAGGGTTGTTAAGCTGGATAATTGTCGATTATGACAGTAATACGCTAAGTTATGATAAATCCGGCGGATTAGTTTTACCCGATTGCAAAAGTGCAATAATTACAACAAATTTTGATGGCAGTGTAATTGTTGATGTAGTAAAGAATGATGAATCGCGAGGATTAGTTTTTACAAGTGATATTAAAAATGGTCAAGTAAACCTTTTGGATCAACGATTATGGCTTGAAGGGAACTTCTCAATAGGATATGGTCGAGAATTATCTAATAATGATGATGCAGTTTTTGCATTAAAATTTAATCCCCTCGAAGTTGAAAAGGCCTTGCAAATTCCAATTAAGAGTTTAAATTTAGAAATTAATTCTTGGTATCCTGGTCTTTTCTCTAATGAGCCGGCTCAATTAATTTGCTTTCCTTATGCACAACATTTCTTATCTGATAGCCCAGGCCAATTTAGTTTAATCAGAACAAAAGACGAACTTGTTAGAAAAACAGAATCAATTAACTTTGATACAGCTCAAGTTTACTCAACGAAGTCAATGCGCAGGTTATTTTTATTTATGTCGATACTACCGTTCATTATTATTGTTGTTTTGTTAGCAGCACTGATTATTAAATAGGAGGTATGTACATGTTTGGTGCACGAGACATTACTTGACAGCAGTTACTTGTTCAACACAGATAGTACATGTTTAATCTTATGAATAAGGATATAAAGATTGATAATATCTTATAACGAATACGAGTATCACTTTATATATTTGCTGCTGGCAAGCTATTATAATTTATCATTCGCATGTAAATTGAATTAGGAGTTTAAGTATGAATATTGGTGATAGACAAATCCATCCAGAATTACAAGTATACGCAAAGGTCATTCGGTTTTTATTTCCTGACTTTAAGCGCTCAACATTTAAAAAAATGAATCTTTTATTAAAACTAAATAAATTTAGAAGATTTAAAAACATGTTAGTTAAAGAGGTGTATATTGACAGAGAAATGAATTTGGAAAGCAAATTAAGATTAGTAATTTATTCACCAGTAAATCCTAAAAAGGAAATGACTGGCATTTTATGGATGCACGGTGGAGGGTATGCATTTGGTACTCCTGAGCAAGAAGTTGGTATAATAAAAGAATTCGTCGAAGCTTTTGATTGCGTAGTTGTTGCACCCGATTATCTACTTTCGGTAGAGCAACCGTATCCAGCGGCACTACTTGATTGTTATAGTGCATTAAAATGGATGAAAAATTATGCGAGTAGTTATAATATTAATGCTGAACAATTAATGGTTGGTGGTGTAAGTGCTGGCGGTGGGCTTGCAGCTGCACTAGCAATATATGCTAGAGATGTAGGGGAGATTTCAATTGCTTTTCAAATGTTGATATATCCAATGCTAGATGATCGGATGAAGACAAGAACTTCGCATTATATTAACACACCTGTATGGAATTTCAAATCCAATATGTTAGCTTGGCAGCTATATTTGGGAGCTTATTATGAAAACGGAAATGTTCCATACTACGCAGCTCCAGGTCGTCTAATTGATTTTGTGAATTTACCACCTGCATATGCTTATGTTGGAAGCCTAGATCCATTTTGTGATGAAACAATAGAGTATATGGAACAATTAAAGGAAGCTGGAGTCGAATCAGCATATGATGTATTACCAGGCTGTTTTCATGGATTTGATGTAATTGCTCCGGAAACGAGCCCAGCAAAATTGGCAAGAGAAAAATTACTTTTGCATTTTAAACATGCGCAAGACAGCTTTTATGGTGAATAGGTCTAATTGATAATTTAACCCAAGGAAAATTTTATATTATAATAATATGCGAAATCAATCTTCAAGAACGGATGTGAATTTGAATTATAGGGTTTTATAAATTTATTTTTGATTTCCGTTCTCGTAATATATATTATGAATTGCCTTATCTTAGTTTACATAACCTTTATTATATGAATATTGTGAAATAGTGAGTTTTATATTCGTTTTTTTCTGATTATATGCTTTTATTTTGTATATGATTTAATGTATGGAGTAAATACGTTCTTGAAAATTGGCACTTGTGCTTTAATCCAACTATATACTTCATCCCAATTTTCTCCGCTTGCATCGACTTCTAATGGTGCATTGAGCTTTATTCGGCAGGCTTTCTTACCTTCTAGTGGCATCCACTCCAGCGACTCGCTTATTGCTTCATTAATAGTTGTTTTGCTTTTTTCAATGTGATAATATAATGCTTTTTGATCAGTAATATAAAGTTCAATTGAAACTTGTTTTGCTATCGTATTGTAGTTTAAAGCAATAAAACAGTAGCTGCTTCCAATAGCGATATTATACCACATTTTAGCTCGTGGCGTATTAATTGAAAACTGACATGTATTCTTGTCGTAGTAGTTTCTAAGACCATCCCAAAAAGCAAGCTACGCTGTTCTGGATTCAGTTAGTTTATCGTTCATCGTTTTTTTAATTGTTTTTGCCCAACTGTTAGGTTGGCTTATTATTTGAAACTTTGGACTTGGTTGAGAATCGCCAATTCTCCAAAGTTCTAATTTAACTAAGAAAATATTTATTTCATCGAGTGAGTTGTCATTCAGCCATTCAATCGCTTGCTGGTGTTCTTCTCGAACGTCTTTAACAATCCATATTTGTATTTCCGCATCATGTCCAGTTGCATAGACTATTAATTTACCTAAATGGTCATAATCTGTTATTTCTAACTGATTTTCTATAATAATATTATACTTGTTTTTGGTTACCATTTTTTTCTATTGGTTTTAATTTCAGCATAATTGTGCGTATCACTGCTGTTTGCTCTTCTTTGCAATCTGAATAGGTTTTTAAATAGGTTATAAGATATAATACTACATATATGCATTTTACAGGTCATCTCCTATTATACTTTTTTTGCTATTTTTCTTCTTCTCAAAACCTTATACAATAAAATAACAATTACACGAATATATGTGTATTTAGACATTTACATAACTAACTACGAATTGTCAAGTGATATTATTAATTAAATATAACTTCAAAAAGAGCAATAAATTTTCGGGCATAAACTCATTCCTCTTCTTCTTTTATGAGTTCAAATCAGTCATGAAATATTATTGTGATAGAACTAATTACATAATTGATATCTTATAACAACATCATTTTTTGCTGTTTATAAAGTAATATGCTATTTGTTAAACAGTAAACTTTCGAATTAGTCTAACTTAGCTAACTTCATTAGTATTCAAATCATTTCAGTGGCTATTTATACAAAAACGTGCACTAATCGTGTTGTCATTATCTTTTAATTTAATAATCTTAGGAGTATTGATTACTGAACAACTATTATTTCAAATTAAATGTTACCATGCGCCAGGATAACTTATCACATCACGGGTATTAATAACGTATTGATACCGAATGCCCTTATCTCCTGGAAAGTATTCTATGTTTTTCAAAATTTCTAAATGTAAATGCGGTCCGGTTCCTAAACCAGAAAATCCGGAATAACCAATCGTCTGGCCTTGGGAAACAACATCCCCGCGACTGACCGCCGGTGACTGCAGATGAGCATACATTGCGACATATGACGTACCGTCAACAATATAACCAACAACTACATAGTTACCATATCCACCGCCGCAGTAACTTGTACCACTGCCTTGCGAACAACCAGATAAAGTTTCCAGTACTCGACCATTACCGATAGAAAGGATTGGCGTACCATATCCTAAACCACCAATGTCAGTACCAATATGACCACTATAACAACCAAACTCACAAGTTACCACGCCCGTAGGTGTTGGTAAACTAAAATAAGAAGTTGATGGCACACCATTATTAAACTCATCTAATTGGTTTTGAATATCTTGTTCACTTTGCTCTAGGTTTGCGTCGTGTGCTTCAGCGGCAGCAATTAAACTAACCATTTCTGCCCGCAATCCATCTTGAGTTGCATACTGTGCTTCCAAATCAGTCTGCTTTGTTGTCAAATCAGCACGCTTGGTTTCTTGCTCAGCTTTCTTGGTTTCAACCGCAAGCCGCTTCTCATTAATCTCACGGATTAATTCCTTATCGGCTCCAGTAATTTGCGAAACTGCCTCGCTTCGGTGAATAACATCAGTTAATGAACTGGCATTTAAAATAAAATCAAGATATTGATTTCCTTTATTGGCAAGCTGCATTGAACTCATGCGCTCACGAATGATTTCATGCTTCTCAGCAATTTCAGCTTCTAATGTGGTAATCTCACTTTGCAATGTTGTAATTGTTGCCTCAATAACTGCAATCTGCTCTTTAGTTTGACTAATTCCATTCTCCAAGATTCTAATCTTCTCGGTAATTCCTTCATAGTCATTTTTATAGCCATCAAGCTTTTGCTGATTGGCTTCACGCTCTGCCTGAATCCGATCATACTCAGCCTGACATTCCGCCGCCGAATCACATGCAGCGACCGGCATTGGATTAAAACTACTGATTCCGGCGAATACACCGAGCATCAATACAATTGATAATACACTAAACTCTACTTTTTTACGTACTTTCATCATGGACCTCCCGTTTTTTTAAGTAACTTATATGTTAAATATCGTAATAAAGTTAACCGATAACAAATTAGACTTATTGTTATTTATTCTAATTGAAGAAACTAAGATTAAATATATACTTACATTATTAAGCACAATGCATAGTGAATCTTATTATCCCTTTAAACCTCTTGACTGTCTATCCATATCTTCGATGACAATATCAAAGATTTCGCCTTGAAGCGAGCAGTGCCTAATCAAATCCCAGGGTTCATTTGTATGGTAGTGTATTTTTAATAGCTCTTCATCACCGACAACTAGCAAGCAATCACCAGGGATACTTGCTTCTATTTCCTTGCCAATCACATCTTCATTAAGATTTTCTCCTTCTAGTAGTAATTGTGTATCGTATTTATAATCACCTATTATCATACTAACATCTCCTAATATTATTCATTTATTTACAGTTGAACTGCATGAACAGTTTGTTTTTCTTGGGTTTGTATATATACTTTTTATATAACTCCTCTTTGCTTCGGTTATACTTAGTTTCTTAAAAAATTGATATTACATTTCAAAAAATAACATCCTTCCAATAAATTGTTTTGCATAAAGCCATAATATTTGACAAAAATAAATAGAAATGATATCTTATTAAGGACATTAGAGGTCTTTAATAGAGATAGAACAAAAATTGAACTTTTCCAACTTAGCCCTGCATACGATGCTAATTCTGGCCAGAACTGATTGTGAAGAAGAAATTATGAAAGGTTACGAAAGTCACATATACAGCTGCTTGAAAGATAAATCTTTAGCCGATGCTTTAGAGTAAATTTTTTTGGTTATTACAGACTTCAGAGGTCTTTAATAACCTCATTCTATCATGACACTAAAAAATATGTCAACAAAATCAACTTATATCCTTAGGAGGACCATATGAAAAAAATTATCACTGTAATTGCTGCACTTAGCTTGGCGCTTATTCCCTTAGCTGCCTGCCAAAACATAAACCCGGATAACAGTAATGTACTCACCATTAAAACAACTGTCTATCCCATCGTTGAATTTACCAAACGTATCGGCGGCGACGCTGTCGATGTGCAAAGTGTCTTCGCCAACGGCTCAGACTCACACATCTATGACCCGACCCCACAAGAAATTGTCGACCTCAATGATGCTGACCTCTTCCTTAATATCGACATCGGTGATTACCATACCATCACCGAGAAATTAAAAGCCGCTGCTCCTAATTTAGAATTCGTTGATGTTGCTGCCGGAGTTGCTACCATTGAAGGTGGTCACAATCACGATCATGACCACAATGAAAGCGAAGCTAATCATGATGAAGAACATGATCATGACCACAATGAAAGCGAAGCTAATCATGATGAAGAACATGATCATGACCATGATGAAAGCGAAGCTAGTCACGATGAAGAACACAATCATGAATTTGATCCCCACATCTGGCTTGATCCCGTACGGGCAAGCTTCATGGCTGAAAACATTAAAAATGAGCTGGTACGTAAACTTCCTGATCAAGCAGCCGCTTTCGAAGCCAACTTCGAGACATTAAAAACAGAACTGGCGACCTTGAATGATGAATTTAGTACCGGACTGGAGCCATATGCTGAAGACACCTTCTTTGTTACCCACGCTGCCTACGGATACCTTGCAGACGAATACCATTTAAACCAAGTTGCGCTCTCAGGATTTACCGGTGATTCTGAACTCTCTTCGGCGCAATTAGTTGAAATTGCTGATGAATTAAAAGCCCACAATACACAATATATTCTTGCTGAAAAAAATGTAAGCAACAAACAAGCTGATGTATTAGCTAACGAGTTAGATATCAGCACCCTGCCAATCTACAACTTAGAGACCCTTACTCAAGCTGAAATTGATGGTGGTCAAACTTACTTTACCTTGATGCGAGAGAATCTAAAGAATTTACAAGCAGCTCTTAAATAGTAATAGGTTTGAAATGAGTTAATTCACTATTTACACTAGGCAATATTAAAAATACTTAGCTTTAGGAAATATAAAACTACTTTACTTATTGTAAGCTATGCATTTACAAAAGACTGTAAAATTACAATAAATTTGAAAAGAGAAGCCAGTACTGGCTCCTCTTTTTTGTATGCTAAACTTACTATTCATCTTTTTTATAGTTGTATGATTTGTAACTCTTCTAGAGGTAATATAATCTAAATTATATGAATATTATGAGATAGTGATTTTTATATGTAGATAAAAGTCATGAGAAAAGCTTTTATGACCATGAATACGTGCACATCTATACTACTCCATTTTATCATAGATAATTGATGGCTGTAATTAAGGAGACCATTCATTGAAATCTACTTTTAGTTCATTTTCTATATATTTATTAAATTTATTCTTGCTGTTTGATTAAGTGAATTTTTTTGATTGTACTTACGATGTAACTAATAACGTTCCGTCTTATACCACTTACTTTTGCGCTTAAAGATAACGTCCAACAAATAGGATCCATAAGCACGCAGCGAGATTAAAATAAATAGTTGGGCGTAAGTGAAATATGATACACATGACATAATAAAGTTACGAACAGTACTCTGCCCTTTATCAGTAACTAACGCCAAATTAATTTGCAATACATATAAAGTGTACATAAGTCCCCAGGAAACTACAAAAATAATATATACACCGTGCGAGAGTTCAATTGGAAAGACCAGGCCAAGGCCAAATAAGTTTAGCAGCGCAAAAATGATTCCAAGCAGAAATAGTATATCCGAGATGACTACTGCCAGTAAAAACCAAAAGTATGTCGATATATAATAAAATGTTTCTAGCTTTATCCGCCAATCATTATGGGTTACCAAACGCTTCAAGTTTTTAACTACAACATATAAGTTGCCCTTCGCCCATCGCGTTCGTTGCTTAACATATACAGAAACCTGTTCTGGCTCTTGCTGATATGCCTCCGAGCGACTTTCCAGGGCAATCCGATATCCCTTTGTCATCACCGCAAAACCAAGCTCGGTGTCTTCAGTAAGAGCCTTCTCATCCCAGCCACCGATTTCCTCGACCACTGAGCGCTTAATAATAAAATTGGTGCCCGGAATCTGACCAAGACGAAATAACTCCCAGCGACCGGTATGCACAATTCGCTGTGAAACCACTAACTCCAGGTTAATCATTTGTGTCAAGAAGTTGCGATCACGGTTTCGTGCCTTATTCCTACCAAAAATCGCTCCATATTTTGGATCTTCCAGTGCCTTTCGTACCAAAAAAAGCAAGGCATTTCGTTCCGGAGCAGCATCCGCATCATAAATACAAATATACTCACCGACAGCAAATTCACGCGCTAAATTTAATACTTTGGACTTACCTCCACCTTGTCCCTCACCACTGATTGTTTGGATAATAATATCCCGCTTCTCATACTTCTTTTTCACTTGCTTCATAACTAATGCCGTTTTATCTGAAGAGTTATCATCCATAACAATTAATTGCATCCTATCCCTCGGATAATTCATTGCTAAAATCCGCTCCATAGTCAAACCAATAACCGGCTCTTCATCATGAGCCGGAACGATAACCGTAACCATTGGCAAATTATCCCAATCAATATCAGCAAAATTGACTGTCTCAGCTAACTTCTTAAAGTGAAACCGTAACGCTCCGATAATAATTACCAATGATTCAGCAATTGATAACCAAATTGAGATGACTGAAAAAACCAATAATATCGCAAAAACTACCGCCATATTAATTACCTCGATATTGCTTTTTATAATGAGCAATATACTTTCTTCTTAGAATTATCGTGAAAATCACCAGAACAATTGTTGTAATAGTAAAAAATAGTAGTACTGTTCCCGATATTGCAAGCAAGAATATTTGAAAAACACTAGCGTATATATTCACCATCAATATCCTCCTCCGTCAATTGTCTTAATTTATATAATGCACCATCAACACCCTTTACCTGAATAATATGTTTGAGTTCTATATTATTAGTCATGCCATATTTTACTTGAATAGATAATTGTTCAAAAGTCGACGTATTTAAGCTTGCTTCTATGAGTAAACGTTTCAAATTTTTCCCTCGTTCTTCCGCACCATATGGCAATAAAAACATGAATGCATCTTTCCCATTCCAATACATTTTTTCATTTATAGATAAAATGTTCTGATACTTAATATGCAATGAATTAATCAAGTCATAGAATGGTTCAACCCCAAGTTCATCCTTTATAAAATCAATAAACTCAATCCGCAATATTGAAACCATATATCGGTATCTTGGATATTGTTCACGAATAGACTCTTGGACTCCTAAATCATCCTCAAATGCTGACAAGTTTGCAATACCAACGCGCTCATCAATTAAAGTGATCGCGCCCGCTTTCTTTAATCGTCGATAAGCAATCATAACATCTATTTGCAATCGCCGGACGTAACTTGCCATCCCGCACATTGTTGGAATCAAAATAATTCTCACGTAGTCAATCCAAATTGGACTTGGCGCATAAGTCGTTAACCAAACGGTATACCAAACAATATACAAAAATCCAAATATTGCCGCGGCGGCTATTCCACCAAAATAACCAATAGAGACTGCTACAAGCGCACCAAAATTAATTATTAGATCAACCCAATCAAAACTCTGGGTAATAAAAATCTTTACATATAATAAAACTCCATTTATTATAATTAATAAGATTAATAACCCATATACTTGTTGCAGCTTTACCAGACGATTTGACTTAAAAAATCTGAACATATTAAATCCTCCTCAATCCGAGTTATATATATTATAGCAAATTTATCAATATATTTTCCCATTATTAGTATGGACAAGATAAAGAACTGTAAAAAAATATCAAATATTTGTCACGGAATTGACATAAAACTGATTTATTATTATCTCTAGTCTTACTTTTATTTCTAGAGGTTAATATAATGAAGTTTTTGATGGGTTTAACAACAACACAACTAAAAACCATTGCAATAATAGCAATGGTAATTGATCATGTTGGAGTTGTATTTTTTCCGAATATTATTATCTTCAGAATCATTGGCAGATTAACATTTCCGATTATGTCTTATTTTATTATGAAGGGTTTTTTACATACAAGCAATTTAAAAAAGTATTTTGTGCGAATAATTCTTACATTGTGTTTCTCTATTATTCCATACTATCTTGTTTTCGATGTGTGGTCTGGAACTGTCATGTTTACATTTATTTTATCATTAATACTACTATATTGTTATAAAAAAAATATGTTGCTATTCTTTGCATCACTTCTACCATGTTTAATCTTGTCACGTTTTAGTGATTATTCTTACTTCGGTTTATTCTTGCCACTAATTTTTTACATAGCTAGACTCAGAAATATGAGTTATCTTCCATATATTTATATTATAGTAACTTCGTCTTTAGCTGTATATTTTCTTGGATACATGCATATTTATTGCGTTCCAGTTGGTATTTTTATGCTTTTACCTTTGCCATTCCTTGAAAATTCAACTTATAACAAAAGAAAAAACATAAAATATAAATATCTATTTTATGTTTTTTATCCAAGTCATTTATTTATTCTGTTTATTTTGCAAAACATTTTGAAGTAAGCAATTCAATTTTAATATAACAGTCAATTAGACCAGTTTGGCTTTATAACCCATTATGCCACCTTTAATATTAATTACTTGGTATCCTTGCTTCGTTAAAATGCGACAAGCTTTACCACTTCTCATTCCGGAAGCACAGATAATGTAATACTCATGATTTTTATCTAGTATTTCTGGGTGTTTTAGAAGTTTAGATAGTTCAATATTTTTAGATCTTGGTAAATGTCCAGCTGCAAATTCTTCCTTGCTGCGAACATCAATTATTGTATGGTTCTTAACATCTATTTCTTTTGCTGATATATTTGGATATTTTTTTGTGAAAAACACTTTTTATTCCCCTTTCATGTGTCTAAACATAGACATGCCACCAGACACATTAGTTACATTATATCCAAGCTCTGTTAGTCGATTACAAACTGCTGAACTTCTACCACCTGACTCGCAAATTAAATAGTAATGATTGTGTATATCCAAAAATTTTTCTGGATTGTAGAATAAACCTGCTGCTGGAATGTTTGTAGCTCCAGAGATATGACCGGATTGAAACTCGTTAATTTCTCGAACATCAATAATTGCGATATTATTAGTATCGAGTTTCAATAATTCTTCTACTGCAATTGATTTCATTTATTTCTCTCCCTTTCATTTAGTTATATATTATTTGTATTATACTTTTTTGTTTTGTCGAATATATTCTTCATACAATTTATAGCCCCCACTTAAATTATATACTGTAATATTTGGACAGGATTGCTTTAAAAACTGTTGCGCGAGATATCCACGTAAACCAACCTGACATACGACGTAGAGAATATCTTCATTAGGAATTTGCGTTTTTCTTGTTTGGATATCATCAATTGGTATATTAATACTTCCAGGAATATTCCCGAGTTTGTACTCCTCTGGCGTTCTTACATCAACAATTTTAATACCAGAATTCACGAGCGATTCAACATCCTGGACTTTAAATGTTTTATGAATTCCTTCAATAGTGTTCATAGCTACATAACCAGCAATATTTACTGGGTCCTTTGCACTTGAGTATGGAGGTGCATAGGTTAGTTCTAGTTCTGTTAAATCCTGAACAATAAATCCAGCTTTAATTGCTGTTGCAATTACATCAATTCGCTTTTCGGTTCCTTCTTTTCCAATAGCTTGAGCACCTAAAATTTTTCCTGTATCGGGATTAAAAAGAACCTTTAATGTAACATCGCTTGAATTTGGATAATAACTAGCATGATTACTACGAGTAATATGGATTTCTTCAAAATTCATGTTACTCCCTCTGAGTTGATCAGCATTTAAACCAGTTGAAGCAGCAGTATATTCAAAAATCTTTAGTACACTACTACCAATACTTCCAAAATACTTTTTATTACGACCATGAATATTATCGGCAATAATTACAGCTTGTCTATTTGCAGGACCAGCTAGAGGAATTCGCACGGGTTCTCCAGTGATCAAACTCTTAATTTCGGCTGCATCACCACCTGCATAAATGCTTGGGTTACTTGTCTGCAAGAATTCATTTGTTTTTATTCCGCCAGTTACTCCAATTTGTAAGCCAGCCTTCTGTGCGAGTTTAATCTCAGGAGATACACCGATAGATAGTACAGAAAAGTCAACATGTAAATTATTCCCATTATCAAGGATTACAAGTTTACCTTCCTCCAAGAAGGCATTAACTGATGTATTGTTAATAATATTAATACCCTTTTCAATTAATATATTTTCAATCATAACTGACATTTCTTCGTCAAAGGGCGCAAGAATATGCTTTGATTTATTAACTAGAGTTACTGAAAAACCTCTCTCAAGTAAATTTTCTGCAACCTCAACGCCAATAAAACCACCACCAATTACCAAAGCATTCTGCTTATTTGATATCTGACATTGATTGAATAATGAGTCAACATCATTAATGTTTCTTAAAAAATAGACATTTTTAGCATTCGAAAGTCCTTTAATTTCTGGATGAATTGGATTAGCTCCCGGAGCTAAGATTAGATAGTCATAACTTTCTGAATATCTATAACCAGAAGTAGTGTCTACTATTTCAATTTCTTTCTTTAGGGAGTCTATATTAATTACTTCGCTGTTTATTCTAACCTGAACGCCATATCGCTTATTAAATTTTTGTGGGGTTTGGAGTAACAGCACTTCGCGCTCTTTAATGATATCTCCAATGTAATATGGTAATCCACAATTGGCAAATGAGACATGCTTACCACGTTCGAAAATGATGATTTCATCATTATTGTTTAGTCGGCTCAGTCGAGCAGCAGCAGTAGCACCAACAGCTACACCACCGACTATTAATATTTTACTCATTTCTCATCCTCCAGTGATTTTAACTGCAAGACAAACTCGTTTAAACTATCTGCTTTCATAATTGTCATGGTATTATTACTCTTATCGCCAATCACAATTAGGCTGTCACCAGCTTCAACATTAAAATATTCTCTTGCTTTCTTTGGAATTACAATTTGCCCGCGTTCACCAACACGAACTGTACCGCAAATACATTTTCCATCTTTAAATTCTAGCATATAAATATTTCCTTTCGTAATATGATAATTCATATTTTACATATATAATATGAATTTGTCAACAAAATTGCTTGACGCTTGAATTATAAAATACTAAAATATGAATTATCATATTTAAGGAGTGATTTTTTGAAAAAAATATATAGCAATAGGCTATCTTGGATTATATTAGTAATAGTTCTTATAATACCAATGGTACATATTTATCTAGCACTTATAATGATAGGATGTTTGTATTTTCCGATACATTATCTGTTAAAAACTAAGAGCAATGTGTTTTGCGTAAATTATTGTCCACGTGCTAAATACTTGTCAAAGCTAAGTAAAGTTTCTAGAAATGAAAAGGTTGGATATCTATATGCAAATGGAACAATCAGAAAGCTTGTATTTGGATACTTCATTATAAATATTGTCTTTATCGCAATTACTACCCTATTAGTAGCTCTTTCTCTCATAGAACCAATAGTAAAAGTTCGATTGTTTTTCTTTATACCTCTACCCTATTTTCCGCAAATATTCAATTACATTGGATTTCCTTGGATTGCTCATTTATCGTTTAGATTTTATTCAATGATTCTATCAACAGTAATTATTGGTACAATACTTGGGATAATTTATAAGCCTAGGACTTGGTGCCAAGTTTGTCCAATTACATCAATAAATAAAGTGCATTTGAATAGAAATAAAACAGATTGAGAAATCATGTATGTATTGCAAGCTGGTCTTGCTGTGCACAATCCTTATTATATGAATTTTGAGAAAAAGTGATAAATATATTTTTTCAAATATTCCAACACAAAAACGACCAAAAAACGGTCGTTTTTATTTTGCTATTGGTTGCCATGATAGCTGTACATCCATTTTTGGTCGTGTCTATTGTTCTAGATCAGTGCCGGCTTAATAATCAGAAATTTGATCATCATCTAACATTACAGGCAACCGATCGTGAACAACTTTTAATTCCGGATTAGCTTGCTGCGCTATTATAACATAATGCGGCATGCCACCAGTGATTTTATATAAACCGGCAAACTTGATAATGTCCTGGTTGTTTTCTGTGATGATATTTTTTTCCTTGCGCCCTGTTGAATCAGTCTACTCGTAGAATGCAGATGCTACTATTATACAACGTTGATCAGTAAAGTCCTTTCGGTAGAACAGTTTTTCTAACAATGTTTCTTGTCGGCCATTTATGATATGCCCTTTTTTATTCCACTTTGGAATACCCCACTGCATCACTGAATATCCAGTATCAGTCCGAATGATTCCTGAATTGATTGGGAACACTTCATACGTCTCAGATTTATCACTATATTTCAATTTTACGATTTCATCAGGATCATTATCTAGTAGATCCATCGCGGTACTATAACCAATTGATTCATAACGGCCACACATAGCCATCACCCCTCGTATAATAATAATAATAATTAGGTTTTGAACAGCACCTACAACTGTGTTGTGATAAACTTAAATAGTTGTCGTGGACCCTTTATCACCCCATGTAGCATTGACTACTTAGAGTAGGATGTGGCCACTACGATATTGTAAAATGATTATGAGTTAGATCGGTACTAGAACCATTATTTAGTACGAGGTTTCATCACAATTTCGTTTGTGGATTTTGCCACGCCAATAATTTTCTTTCTTAGGAGGCGATTCTTACTTATGAATCATTCTATTTTTGTTGGTATCGATGTTGCTAAACACCATCATGATGCGTACATCTTTGATTCCAAAACCGGTGAAGTGATTACTGAACACTTTAAATTCAATAATGACTCTGGCGGGTTTGAATCTTTAGTAACCCTAATAAATCAATTCCCAAATAATTCTGTACTTATAGGTGTTGAAGCTACTTGACGTTACCACCTTCAAATAACGCGTTATTTGCGACACTGTGGTTATACTATTGGTGTTTTAAATCCTTTGATTACTAACCGGCTAAGAGAAACTCAACTTCGCCAAACTAAAACCGATAAGATAGATGCACGTGTAACTACTCAAGCACTTATGCTCAATTTACATCAAACATTTTCAGAGAATACGTACGATGAGTTGAAGAAAGCCAGTCGCATGCGTATTGCTTGGATTCATGAACGTTCAAAACTTAAAGTTGATATCGTCAACTTTTTGGATACTCTGTTTCCAGAGTATGCAGAGTACTTTAAAAATGCTATACACTCAAAATTGTCATATCACATTCTTTTGAAATATACTTCAGCACAAGAAATTGCAAGCGCACGGATTGATGGATTGTCAAATAGATTCATTACAAGTCATAAGAATCGAAATCCATTTGATCTAAAAGCATTAGCTAAATCTTCAATTGGTAGTCATTCTGATATCCTAGTATTTCAATTAAAAGCAACAATTGAGAGAATTATTTTTATAAACACTCAAATAAAAAAGCTAGAAGCTTACATCGCTGCGCAACTTCAGTTGATTGATTCACCAATATTGACTATACCAGGCATTTCAAATATTCTAGCTGCTACAATTCTGGGTGAGATAGGAGATATTTCGAAGTTCTCCACTCCATCAAAAATCATTGCTTTTGCTGGCTTGAATCCTAGAAAATATCAATCTGGACAATATGATTCTGGTTCTCTACCATTATCAAAGCGAGGATCACGTTCTTTACGCTATGCCCTATTTCAAGCCGCACAAATGATTTGGCGGTTTGACCCAACATTCAACAATTATTATCAACGTAAAAAGAATGCTGGCAAACATCATTTTGTTGTTATTGGTCATATTACTCATAAGCTTGTCAACGTTATCTTTCATTTGTTAACAACTAATTCCTCGTTTGTTAAAGGATACTAATATAGTTTTTTCTGCTTTTATTAACCGCTTAGATCTACCAAAATAAATGAAGTTAATATTACAAAAAATTCTTCATTTTAGTGTAATATGTTGTGGTATAATTATATATATTAATACTATTGGAGGCGCGCAATGAAAAATATAAAGGCAGTCTTTTTTGATTTAGATGATACGTTAATAAACTATGGCGGTAATACTATAAAGTCTTGGGAGAAAACATGTAAGGATTTAGTCGATGGATTAAGTTTAGATTTGGATTTCAAGTTAATAGCTAAACAAATTATTTTGAGAAATGAGGAAGTTTGGGCAAATGAGATAACTAGCAAAAAAGCACGAGAAAACCTCATTGAATCGAGAAAGGCAGTCGTAACAACCGCATTAAACGATTTGAACATTTTTGATCAGGAGAAACTTACTTATTTGCTAGAAAACTATAACATCAATAAACAAGAACTAGTTGCCGTATTTGATGGAGTTTACGATTTATTAACACTCTTAAAACAAAAAGACTATAAATTAGCACTCATCACGAATGGCGCAAGCACAATTCAGAGAGGAAAATTATTACGGTTTGATTTAGAAAAATATTTTGATCTAATACTAATTGAAGGGGAACAACCGTACGGTAAGCCCGACAAAAGAATCTATCAAGATGCATTAAAATATTTTAACTTAGAGCCAGAACAAGCAGTTATGATTGGTGATCACTATCTTTGGGAAGTTGTAGCGCCCAAAGAAATAGGGCTAAAGAGTGTATGGCATAACTTGTATAATAAAGAGCTTGAGCCTAATGATAACGTACAACCAGATGTAATAATTAATGAAATGAAAAATCTAATTAATTATTTTGATTAATATATATCAACTATATATATTTAAGCAATTTATATTAAACTGTACTATTCAGGTTTTTTAGTGATTTAAAAACTATTGTATTCTAACCTGTTTTATGAGTTTCTATTGCTTGACTTTTATATAGTTAGCTACTCGTTTATTGTAACCTGATTATACTACGTGGCATAAATTGGGGTAATTGTTATGCAATGAAAAAGGCAGCGGCTTAAACGGCCACTGCTTGGGATGCGGATAGATGGATAAATCTATCTGCAGGTTTATTATATCAATCTGACTTGATTTAGCAATAAAAAGAAGGCCCCGGTAAAACACCGGGACCAAGGGGATGAGCTAACTGTGTAATTATCAACACATTTTATTCCCCCCAAATATTAAATTCTCTCCGAAAATCTATTCCTTCTCTTCCTCCAGGACCTTTGTAAGTTGTCAATGTAGCTCTGTATTTTAACACTTCAATATGTACGTGGTATCTACGCTACTTTCACTATCACCTATTTGACCAATTTTTTGTCCTGAACTTACATTTTGTCCATAGCCAACTGTAATTGTGTTTAGTTGCATATAAGCATACATGATTACATAATCAACTCCGTTATATTTTCCATGTACCACTACATAATTGCCAAATCCACCACAACAGCCCCAAGATTCTGTAGTTGAACAATTATTGTTAACTTCAATTACTGTTCCAGATATAATGCTAAATATCGGATCTCCAGGAGCTTTTCTTATTTGAATATCAACACCGTTATGACCAGGATAGCCTCCGACTCCTGCCGTCACAATTCCTCCGGCTGTTGGCCAAATAGTTTGTGACGAACCACACTGTTTCCAAATCTCTTCGTTTGAAACTGCCCCAGTTGCATAATAGTAAAAAATGGAACATACATTGCTGTTTGTTCGGTTTTCATAGCTAGTCCCAGACTCTCAAGTTATTTTTTTCCACATATGGAAATATTGGTCGCGAAGTTCTTCTTCACTTAAGCTTCCGTTAGCAAGAAACCGAAATATTCGATAAATTTCCTCATTCTTACGGTTATTAGAATCAGTTCCATCACGCCATAAATAGATTTTCTCATACTGATATGAAGTGTCTCGAAATTGTTCTTAACTTAAAGAACCATCTGTTCTAAAAACATAAATTCTATCTAATTTGCTTTCAATAGCTTCACCGTAACTAGCATTTAGATAAAAGTAATTGTAGCGTAGTTTTGAAGAATTATCCTCTAAGTCAGAAATATATTTAATCTTTCCAGATGCGTCAACATAATATATATACTTAATATGTTGTAAATGATTACTCATAATTGTACCTGTATAATATTGATAATATTTTTCTATCACTCCAGTATTATTGTAAACAGCGGTATATTCTAGAATAACTTGATCATTCATGTGAAATTCGAAATTTCCTATTGTAATTACTTCTTCATTGTTGGAAGTTAATGTTTCGACCGGATTAGTCGTTTTTAACTGATTCGTTTGTGAATTGTTTACTTCTGTTGAATTACCATTTTGTAATTCTGGTTGCTCTTCGGGAATGGAATTGTCAATTTTCGGCTCATCCGCTGAAGCTTTATCCATTCCAACATCATTTTTTTCTTCTTCATTGTTCGTTGTACTTTCAATAGTATCATCAATATATGCAAATACATCTAAAGGTACAATGCTTAACAGGACAAATGATACTAATACTACTGATAATAACTTTTTCATATTCACTCTAAAACAATCCTATGATAAGTACAAGCATTACAATAGCAGGCGCCGGAACCTTTTTTTATAATAGCAATAAAAATGTGAATAGCAAAATTAATATGTTAATTATAGAAAAACTAGTTTGTTGGAGGAGTATAATTGCTGATGTTGCTATGAGTCCAACTGCTACAGCTGATGTTCCATGCAAGGCAACCTTTACTACATCAATGTTTCTAAAATATTCCCAAATTGGATAAACGAAGTATATTAAGAGTGTACCTGGAAGGAATATTGCAAGACTGGCCGTCAGTGCACCTATACTTTGAAAACTAATTCCGTAGCTACTAGCTGTAATTCCACCTGCATAAGAACTAAAACTAAACATTTGCCTCCGGCAATCCTTGTACAAGGCCATAACCGATTAGAAATTCTTGACTACTCATATGTTGCCCTATTTCAACTAACTCACTATAGATAAGTGGAATTAATACCTGCCCACCACCAATTATTAGGAAGCCAAAACGATAAAAAACATCAAAAAAATATATATCAAATAGTAAATTCAAAATTATACTTATCAAAGCAATAAAAATAAAACAAAACAAATAAATCCAAGGGGGATTTATTTGAACTCTATTAATTAGTATTGGCTGTCGAGAAATAATTATATTAATGAAGCCACCAATAATTAGTACAGTTGGAAAAATCCAAGCTTCTCTCACTACGTAGGTAGTAATTAGTCCGAAAAGTAATAAAACTACTGTCAAGTTACTGGTAATTACTTTTTTTGCTAATCGAAATACTGCGACAAGAATAAAACCGACCGCCATCGGTACAATATATTTTAGAATATTGAGCTCGAAATTATATTTTAACCACAAACTAGCAAATGAAAATAGCATCATTATAATTATAGGCGGAAGCGCCCAAACTATTAAAGTAAATAAGCCCAGAAGTGGTCCACCATTTTTATATCCAATTGCAATTATAGTTTGGGTACTACTTGGATCTGGTAATATGCTTGTTAAGGCAATTAGCTCTGCCATTTCTTCTTCAGTGATGTATTGTTTTTTAACAACCATTTGTTCAGTAAACACACCAAAATGTGCTTCAGGACCACCATATGATCCAAAAGCACATAATGCAACATCCTTTAAGAAAGTTGAATAACGAGCAGCATTATTGTTTTGTATCAAGATATCCCTCCACTTGTTATCACTATATTTTGAGTTTTTTTATTAAAACATTGTATTAATATTGATGCTATATTTATAATGAATTGATAAACTTATTTTTAATATAAGCTATTTCTGAAATACTTACTCCTGATTCAGTCAAAAATGTTTCAATTGTTTTATACTTTTTTTCAATCCAGTCAATTAACTGTATAATATTTTCAGGATTTGAGTTTAAGAATACTCCGTATTTTTCATTATCAACTATTGGCATTTTAGTAAATTTAGGTTGAAGATACGAATAAGAAACCTGATAATCAGCAATAATGTCTTCCTTGTCTACACCAGCAAGCAAGAGTAACAGCGCTGCAACAACACCAGTTCTATCTTTTCCTGCACTACAGTGAAACAGTAGAGTTCCTGTGCTGGTTGCAGCTGCTTTAAAAAAGTGCCGAATAAATTTTTTATCTTTAGCCATTTGAACGTATGCATCTCCGAGAGACGTCTCAGTTATTGTCTCCAGATTATTGCTTAGTGGAATATTATAGTATGCTACTCCGATAGTATTAATAAAGGGATCTTCAGCAATTAATATCTCGTCGTTGTATCTCAAGTCAATAACACTTGTTACTCCATAGGACAATAAGCATTCTTGTTCATTAACTGATAACTCACTTAAACAGTCACTCCTTAAATAAACATTATAATTTGTAAATGCATTATCTTTTGTTGCGTAACCACCTAATTCTCTTAGGTTATAAACATTTTCAAAATTAAATCTTCTAATTCCAATATCTTTATGCATACGCTTCACCCTCTTTTCCTTCATAAAGCATCGATATAATATCTTCAGTTAGCATATTCGGTTTACCATCAAAAACTACTTTACCTTTTTTCACACCAATAATACGTGTTGCATATTTTTTTGCTACTTCTACTTGATGTAAATTTGTTATGCAAGTTATTCCAAAATCCTGACAATTATTGTATAAAGCATCCATGACATCAATCGATGTTTTGGGATCGAGAGATGCGATTGGTTCATCAGCTAACATTAACTTTGGTTGCTGTATTAATGCTCTACATATTCCTACTCGTTGTTTTTGACCACCCGAAAGTTCGTCAGCTCTTTTATATATTTGCTCATCTAAGCCAATCTTTCTTAGTAACTTAATCGCATTTTCTTTATCTTCATTTGAGTAAAGGCTAAATAATCCTTTTATAGGGTTCATATGACCTAGTCTGCCCAATAAAACATTTTCAAGAACGCTTGATCTATCAATTAAATTATAGTGTTGGAAAATCATGCCAATTTGTGAGCGAATAAATCGAAGCTCCTTTTTTGATGCATTTTGTACTTCTCTATCAATAAAAATGACTTCTCCACTTGTTGGTTGAATTAATCTATTTATACATCTTAATAGTGTAGACTTTCCAGCACCACTTGGTCCGATAACCGCTACAAATTCACCACCCGAAAAAGATAAGTTAATTTCTTCAAGTCCAATACTAGTTTTGTTATACACTTTTTTGATATTTCTTAACTCGAGAATTTTTTGCATATAAACTCATACTCCTTTTATTTTTATTACAATTCTTTTTGAAATGATTTCCAGTAATAACATTGTACAGTATACAATAATTATGCCAGTAGATGCTGTGTTGAAATCATACATGCTTATCGACATATTCAAACGATAACCAATTCCAGCAATACCAACCATACCTAGTGATACGACTTCCGCGACATTCATTTCGTATCTTAATGTGATGGATGCTAAAAATTGCGGATATATCTGAATGAATACACCTTTCAACATTACTTGTAGCCATGTCGCACCGGTTGATTGCAGCGCTTCTATGACTTCATTACTGTTTTCTTCAACTCTATTTGTTAATGTCCGAACTAAGTATGCAGTGATGGGAAAGAACAGGCCCAATATACCAGCGAGAGATCCAAATCCAACACTTGCTGCTGCAATTAGTCCCCAAATTGTAATGGGTACGGCTCTGACTATTACCATAATTAATCGAATACCTTTTGCTAGTGTTTTATTTGGTGAAGTATTGCTAGCGGAGAGAAATACCAAAGGCAAAGCTATAGTGGCAGAGACCGCTAATCCTACGAACGCAATAGAGAGTGTTTCCATTAAACCAAATAAAAAGGCTGGAAGTGCGCTTAAATTTGGAGATGATAATTCAAGCAGAAGCATATTGATTTTGCCTACTCCTTTTTGTAAATAACTAAAATCTATGTTGACCTGAGATAGTGCAACGAAAAAAACAAGAATTGCACCAAGAAAGAATAATAACTGCTGTCTTGCTGTTTTTTTATGTTTTATATGTATTCTGCGTGTGTTAGAATATTTTTTCGAGTTTAAGAATCGAATTGTTGTTTTAATCATATTAGTGAACTCCTTATTCTGTTTGATACGAACTCAATTGTTAACATTATTATGCCCATAATTAAAACCAGTGCACTTGCATTATTATACTGAAAAAGGTCTAAGCTTTTTTTTAGTTCATATCCTAAGCCACCTGCGCCTACTAGTCCTAAAATAGAAGAAGCTTTGATATTAATTTCTAATAAAAATAGTGTCCATGAGTAAAAGCTTGGCATAAAGGACGGGATGACTCCATGTTTTATCACTTGAATTTTTGTTGCGCCAGTGAATGCTACTGCTTCAAATACCTCATTACCTATGTCATCTATTGCTTCTGAAAGGACTCGAGCTAAAAAGGATGTTGTAAAGATAATCAGTGCAATAATTCCGGCTGTAATCCCAATTCCAAAAACAATTGTCAAGATAGCTGCCCATATTAATAGAGGTATGTTTCTAAACAAAGATAAAAATGAGCGTAGTAATAAACTAACCAGTGGAAAAGGTGATGTTTTCTTTGCTAGCAAAAAAGCTAATAACAAACCAAGAATTGTTGAGATGAATGTTGAAATGACTGCTGCATAGATAGTGTCAAGAATAGGTGGAATGTATTTAGTTATTTCATTAAAACTTGGCGGAAAAAATTTAAAAAATAGAAAGTATATAAATTCTGGCAAAGCAATAAGAAACTGTATTGGATTAAATTCAAGCATATACATGCATATAAGGAAAATGACAACGATGAATATAATTATCAGTCTTTGTTTTGTTTTATTAGCGTGGTAAGTCAATTGTGACACCTTCTTTCGATAAAAAATTTAAAGTATTAAATTAGAAGTTATAAAAATACTTTATCAAGGACACATGCTTTTAGAGAATGATCCAAGATAAAGTTACTATGAATTTACTGATTTATTCCATAAGACTAATCTGCTAATAAATCTTCCTCAGTCAACCCGAGAGTGTCAGAAAGCTTTTTTAATCCTTCATAGTTTGTTTCGTTTCCTGGAACATATGCTCCACCCTTTGCACCAATATTTTCAAAGTATGCTGGATCTTCGTAAGAATAAAGGAAGTTTTGAAGTGATGTTTTTAATTCATCATTGAGCCCACTTCTAACAACTAATGGAGTTGTTCCAATACTGATTCCGCTTTCTGGTCCAACACCACCAATTACTTTTACGTCACCACTTTCAATGACCCCTTTATCTTCAAGAATTGTTGAAATCTCACAGTAAGCGGCACCAACATCGTATGTACCTTGAGCAACTCCAATAACTGTCTTATCATGTCCGCCGGAGAACATAACATCTTTAAAGTAAGTATTTTCAATTTCTTCTACAGTTAGATCGAATTCTTGAGTTAATTTATACTTTGGTAATAAGTGCCCCGTTGTTGAAACGGGATCACCAAACGCAATTATTTTGCCTTTTATATCATCTAAAGATTCTATGCCACTATCTTTGCCAGAAAAAAAGCAAGAATAGTAGGGTTTCTCCTCAGAGACAGCTGCACTAGGTATTGTTAAGTCTGCGATTAATTCAATTTCTCCTTTAGATTTTGCGACAATATATGAAAATGGTGTTAACATGACCATATCTACTTTACCACTACTAACAGCTTCAATTGCAGCCGAATAGCTAGTGGTCTGGAATTCCTTAACTTCCATACCTATTGCTTCACTTAAGTTTTCTTGAAATTGGCCACGAATTTCTTGAACTTCCGTACTGTCTTCAACGGGTAAATAGGCAATTGTAAAGTAATTATTACTAGCTCCGCAACCTGAAATAAGTAGGAGGAATAACGCGACCCCCAACATACTAAATATAACTTTTTTCACTATAATCTCTCCTTGTATTAAATATTTTTTCTAGATTAACTATAACAATTTTAGATTATGATAATATTATCCTATTGTAAAAATTTTGTTAATTATCTGATTTATTATTTGTTTATATAAAAAAAGGCTGTAATTCCTACGGAACTACAACCTATAGTAATAATTATTTTGTTAAATAATACAGTATAAATAACATTTCAGAGATTTTGATTGGAAGTATTTGTATTAGTTAAATTAAAACTTTGCCAGATTCAATCCTATTAACCAACAAGTCAATTTTAAGTTCAATAATTTTAGCAGTGAGTTTAAATATCTCATCGCTTTGATGACTAGGATCATCAATGCCAAAGTCTTCTCGATATTTTGAGGGTAAAAATGGGCACTCAACATTACATCCCATTGTGATAACAATATCAAGCTTTGGTAATTCATCAATTAGTTTTGAGTGGAATTCATCATGAATTTCATATTCATTAGCTAGTATATTTAGTGCTTGGGTGTTTACTGTATCGTTCTTTTCAGTTCCTGCACTATATACCTCAAATATGTCTGAATATTTCTTGCGAGCAATTCCCTCAGCCATTATTGAGCGGCATGAATTATGAACACATATAAAACCAATTTTAATTTTTTTCATCATATTTTTCTCCTATACTATAATTTTTAAACCAACTCTTTGTATTGTTGGCAATTTTTACTAACGTCAACATAACTGGTACTTCTACTAAGACGCCAACAATTGTTGCTAAAACTACCGGTGAACTTACACCATATAATGATATTGCTACTGCTACACTAAGTTCAAAGAAATTACTGGCACCTATCATTCCTGCTGGTGCCGCAATGTTAAATGGTAGTTTCAATAGCTTTGCACCACCGTATGCCGCAAAGAAAATTAAGAATGTTTGTATAATTAGCGGAACAGCAATCAGTATAATATGAATTGGGTTTGATAATATAACATCGCCTTGAAACGAAAAAAGTAATGTTAGTGTCAGTAATAAGCCAACAATTGTGAGTTTATCAAATTTTGGCAAGAATGTTTCTTTAAAGTATTGTTCTCCTTTTAACTTAAGAACAATAGTTCTAGTGAGTATTCCCCCAGCTAAGGGTACTACTACAAATAATGCAACAGAAAGAATGAGTGTAGCCCATGGAATTGCTACACCACTTGCGCCTAACAATAATCCAACAATTGGAGTAAATAAAAACAGAATGATGAGATCATTGGTAGCAACCTGTACAACAGTATATGCTGGATTTCCTTTTGTCAAATGTGACCAGACGAAAACCATTGCTGTACAAGGGGCTGCACCTAATAAAACTGCGCCTGCTAAATAATCTTTTGCCAAGTCAGCAGGAATAAAATTACTAAATATTATAAAGAAAAAGATATAAGCAATCACAAACATTGTAAATGGCTTAATAAGCCAATTCACAACCCAAGTTAGATATAATCCTTTTGGGTTTTTCCGAACATTTTTTATGCTCTCAAAATCAACTTTCATCATCATCGGATAAATCATAATCCAGATTAGAATGGCTACCGGAATTGAAACATTCGCATACTCGAATGTATTAAGAGTTATTGGAATAACTGGCACAAACTTGCCAATAAGTATGCCGATAACCATACAAATCAACACCCACACACTTAAATATTTTTCAAAAAAACTAATTGTCGATTTTTGTTTTTCTTCTGTCATTATGATTCTCCTTTAATAGATCCAAGACTTGCTGTTTATTTTCACTCGCGATGTTGCAACAGATGTTTTTTTCTAAGTATGTTTTTAATCTCCTTAAGTCATCAACGAAAACCAGACTTTTATCTGATTCAAACAGTATGTATTCGTACAACATGGAGTGATTGTTTATAAACTCTTCAGATAAACAATACATTGTCCATAAAGAGCTTTTTTTAGATTCAACAATGTCATTTTTTTTCAAGTGACTTAAGTGCTTCGATAAATTTGATTGCGATAACTCAAGAATAACTTCAAGTTCACATACGCAAAGATCTTTCTTGTGCAGTAACAGAACAATTCTTAACCTGTTCTCATCAGAGAACACTTTAAATAAATCAATGATAACACAGCTCCCCTTTTTCTATATTACCCACGAGCAATATAGATGCATAATATAATATATTGTTGATTTTGTCAATATTGAAGCGCTTATGGTTTCTAAAACTTATTCAATAATGATATAATTATTTTATATGGAGGATAGTATGTATGCAGTTTGTTTTATTACTTATCGGTTTAGTATCTATTATTAAGAGTGCTGATATACTGATTGAATCAACAATAAAGATTGGGAAAAGGTACCAGATTCCATCCATTATATTGGGGATAATCATTATCGCATTCGGTACAAGCTTACCAGAGTTTATTGTAGGTCTTTTTTCCGGGATAAATGGAACAAATGCTCTTGCACTTGGCGATGTTATGGGTAGTTCAATTGTAAACATCTGTATTGTAATTGGGATTGCTGCACTCATTCGCCCCTTTGATATATCCATTAATTTACTTAAAAAAGATTTACTTATTTTTTTATTCATTTGTATATTATTATCTGGATTAGTATTAATAGATGGTGAACTTTCAAGGATTGACGGAATTATCTTGATTGCTCTATTTATTTTTTATATGTGCTCAATTTTCAGACTATCAAATAATGACGCTTCTGATAGTATTAATGTAAATAACCAAAAGGGAGATTATGTGAATCCAGTTTGGTTATGGGGAGCCTTGCTCTTAAGTTTGATTGGAATGATAATCGGCGGGAACTTTGTGGTAACGAGTAGCGAGTACATCGCTAGTTCATTTGGAATCAGCGAAGATATTCTTGGTTTTACTATTATTGCTTTAGCAACGTCGCTTCCAGAAATCTTAACAGGTATCGCTGCAGTTCGAAAAAAGCAACCCGAGTTGTTAATCGGAAATTGCATAGGGAGTAATATTTTCAATATGTTGCTAGTTTTAGGAACTACTACTATAATAAATCCAATACAAGTAAATGCAATGTTCTCAATTGATATGCTTGCACTTATATTTGTAAGTATTATGCTAATGATCGTCATCTACAAGTCAGCAAGGATTAGCAGGATTTCAGGTGGAACATTCATTCTATGCTACTTAGGTCTAATTTTATATAAAATTGTCTTTGTGCTTCAATTATCACTATAGATAATAGGATTTACTTTCAAACTATTTACATCTATCTATAGCTATGGTATACTTTTCAAATATAGGCGATGGTGTTCGCCATTAAATATCGAAAGATTAATGACACCTACACAAACCTTTGTTTGTGTAGGTGTTTTTTTTAGAAAAGAGGCAATGAAGATGTTGTTAAGTTTGGCATTAGTACTGTTAGTGGGACTGACTTTAGGTAAGATTTTCAGTACACTACATTTACCTAGTTTGCTTGGGATGTTAATAGCAGGAATGATACTTGGGCCTTATGTGCTCAATTTAATTGCACCAGAGTTAATTGATATCTCAGGTGATTTAAGGCAAGTCGCCTTAGTTATCATTTTGTTGCGGGCTGGATTAACGCTCAATATAAGTGCTTTAAGACGAATTGGATTACCAGCCGTCTTATTATGCTTTGTCCCGGCTATCTTTGAAATAGGAGCTATTATTATAGCTGCTCCGGTATTATTAAAGATTCCAATTATTGATGCTGCCCTAATGGGAGCTGTCTTGGCTGCTGTTTCTCCTGCAGTCATTGTACCGCGTATGATAAAAATCAAAACTGAAGGCTATGGCACTAAAAAAAGCATTCCTGAATTGATAATGGCGGGTGCTGCAGTTGATGATATATTTGTCATTATATTGTTCACGGCACTTTTGAGCACCTATTCAGGAGAATCATTATCAATTATGACAGCTATACAAGTCCCCATGTCAATTTTATCGGGAGTTGGAATTGGGATTATTTGTGGATATTCACTTGTTAAACTTTTTAAACGGATACATATGCAAGATTCTATTAAAGTAATCATATTGATTGGTATCGCTTTTTTATTAATTAGCATTGAGCATTATTTTGCAGAATATATATCTTTTTCAGGTTTGTTAGCAGTAATGATTATTGGAATTGTTATACTAAAAGATTATTCAGTGTTAGCGATACGACTTTCTACTAAATTTTCTAAAATATGGTTAGGCGCTGAAATTCTTCTTTTTGTTCTTGTAGGAATAGCTGTAAATATTAACTATCTCACATTCGCGGGCTTTTCAGCTATTACTGTAATATTAGTGGCTTTGTTTGCTAGAGGTTTAGGTGTATTTGTGAGTTTACTATCAACACCACTAACTATTAGAGAAAAATTATTCTGCATATTATCTTATATGCCTAAAGCTACTGTTCAGGCTGCTATCGGATCAATTCCGCTCTCGTTAGGCTTACAAAGTGGTGAATTGATTCTCACAATGGCAGTACTCTCAATTATAATTACTGCTCCACTTGGTGCTCTAGGTATAGACAAAACTTATAGAAAACTTTTATAAAGAAGTCTATAATTAATATTACTTAGATTCCTTGATAAATCACTTTTAAGAATAAACTAGGTGGTAAATCATAATTATTAACACTACTCATATGAAAAAAAGTTGAAGCAATACTGAATTACTTAGTGTATCATAGGAAAATAGTTTGAATAATGGTTTAATGAAGAGCTTCTTCGCTAGCATTAAAGATGAGATATTTTATGAACATGAAGAGCAGTTCAAGTCTATCTGTGGGTTAATTTCTGCAATCATAGAGTATATTTCTTATTATAGTAAGAATAGAAGTAGCCCTCATACTCTATTTTTGGGTAAATCTACCGAACCAGTTATGCGAACTATACCAAAAATTATACCCATTGTTGCCATAAAATAAAAATTACTTTTTGAAATATGGTACAACTAATAAGAAGTACATTTCTTTACCCATACTACTTGAACTTAATAATAGAATTGGAATGATAAGATCAATGATATATTTAGTGATTTATGCTAGTCAAAAATAAACTATATGCATTATTTTAGACAAATACAATTTTTAATGTTAATATTTCACAAATACTATTAGGAGGTAATATCATGAAAGAAGCAATAATTTATTATAGTCTAAATGGACACGTAAAAGATATAGTTGATGAAATGAGTGGAGATAAGTTTGAAATAAAAACAAAAAATAAAATAATAAGTAACAAGGCACTACAAATGCTTACACTAGGCTTTATGACAATGATTAGCAATAGACCAAAGATTATTGTCGATAAGACAATTGAAATCGATAAATACGACATAATACATTTTGTTACACCGATTTGGGCTGGCAAAGTAAGCTTGCCGATAAAGTCATTCTTAGAAGAAAACATTATTGAAAATAAAAATATAAAACTTACAGTGTCTTGTAATGGTAGTGATGGTGCTGCTGAATATGATTTTATAAAGTTAGTTGATCAATCCAATGAAATTATTGAATACAACGTAATAAAAAACAATAGAACTGAATAATTATGTTTTAGGAGTGATAGATATGAAAATAATAAAAGATTGGCGTTTTTGGGTATGCGTGGTTTCAGTAACTGCATTGGGTTTATTATCAGGAATATTTGCAATCAATGCTCAGGAGTATTACAAAGTTTTGATGATACCTGTTTTTGCTCCGCCGGCATGGCTTTTTGGACCCGTTTGGGTTTTGCTATATATATTAATGGGTATAACCTTTTATTTAATACTAACTACCAAAGATCAACAGCAGCGAATGACAATGATTTCATTGTTTATAGCTCAATTTATGCTGAATTTTATATGGTCGGGATTATTCTTTACAGCACAGAATAATCTCTTGTCTGTTATTGATATATCTATATTATGGATAATTCTCTTTATTCAGCAAGCCTACTATATGAAAAATAAGCCGCTTCTAATGTGGTTGATGGGTCCGTATTTTCTATGGATTACCTTTGCGAGTGTGCTGAATTATTCAATCCTATTTTTAAACTAAAATTTTACTTTTAAGTGACAATCACATGGACTCACCTGTCTTTTTGCTATTTAGGCACTCTGCTTACGTGTGAGTTTGCAATTATATTTGTTTATTTGAACTATAATAAATTTATGTATTAGTGTTCATTAGATATATACTCGCCCATACCATACGGTAGACTATTTAATGAACACTTTTATTCTTGTAAAATGCAAGGCAATCTCATGAATTTTAGTTTTAATAATATCCGAAAATGCTTTTGTTGATAGAAAGCTTTATTGTTCTCATGACGATAATATTTTGAGTTAATTTGCTTCCTTTATAGATCTGATGTTCTGATTACCACCACACTTTTTTTATGTTATAATTAATTTGCGGGTTAAAAATATCTAATCGCTTTCTATCCCGCGGGCGGAAGTAGATCTGTTTCATAGATAAGCCCTTATCATTTATCAGACTTCCGCCTTTTCTATTTAAAAATAGTATGCTACAATTACTTTGTGGGAATACTAAAATCTCCATTTTACACTCCCACTAGACGGTAACAATCCTCGCATTCTCGATCATTTCACACTTTTCGATAATCTTGGTTGCCGTCTTTTTGCTTGTTGTGATATACTAAATTCATGGGAAGTATATTATTATAAAATCCATTACTTTTCATCTGACGTCAGCCAAACTCCTATTATAGTTAAATGTAGTTTGTGTATTCTAGGTTGGCGTCTTGATTTTTATTATTAATTATGTAAAATAATAGTTGAGTACGCTTTTTGACGACCCTCTTTTCGCGTACTTGATATCTAAGTAAAGGCCGCTTAATTGCGGTCTTTTTATTGTATAAACTATACCGTAATATAATTAAAGTGAGGGAAATATCACCTTGATGACGAATTAACATCATTTCGTTGATATCGCACTTTCGTATTAGTCTTTCTTTAAATCAACATTATTCACTTTGAAAGCTCAAAATGTAAGATGAATTCCAATTAAAATACTAAAAAAAATCGTTTTTTAAATTAACCTGTTTATCATATGCATTTCTTCTATCGTTTGGTAAACGGGTAGACGCCACTTCTATGGATTCCATTCTGCTATTTAATCTATTCAATATTATAAAAATAACTAATAATTAATATATGCTTCTTATATTCCCATTTTCTATTAAAACAATTCTGTGCTACCTAGACATAAACAGCTTTACCAAAAATTGTAAAATAAAAGAACCGCAAATGGCGGTCCTCTTTTCTAGAAAAGAAATGGCTGTAGAATCAAAACAATCTATGGTCTTCCTCTCCAAAATAATTGTTCTTCCTACTACTATTATAATACTATTGTTATGATTTTTTGTAAATCAATATGTATTAAAAACAGAAGGACTACTCAACCATATCAAAATTTCTCATACATAGTTTAATACACTCAAAAATGTTACACGCAATAAATTCGGTTCCACCTACTCTAAGTCCTTGGGATGCAATGAGTATCCTGTTGGTATATGCTAAACATGTGAATGATAGTTAAGAACTATATTGTGTTGTACCTTATTGATCATCATCACGGCGATCAATTACTCGAATTAAAACGATTAACAGCAGAATAATGATAGCTATGCTTCTAATTGTGCTCAGCTCTAGCTCTTTTCTGGTGTACGTATCGTATCACCGAAATGTTTTTTAAACCAGTCACAACGTCTGAATAGATCATATAGGTTTTTCGCCTCATTTACTAAGTCATTATAATTATCTTGATTTTCTCCCATTACATATGGATGGATAATTTTTATATTTTAAATAATAATTAGACAAAAGTATGAGGTATAGTGATAAAAATATTGACATAGATTATAATTCTCGTAAAATAAATAGTGGTATATTTTATGAAAAGGGGTGTATTCAAATGAAAATTTTTCTAAGTACCAGTCAAGAGCGTCAAGTAAAACTCATTAAACTACTTGCCGATACCCCTAAGTATAGTTCAATTCCGGAAATTGCAAAACGGTTGAACTGCGGCATCACAACAGTTTCTCGTGATATATCTGAGATTAATACAATATTTGTAGAAAATCATATCAAAGAAGCTGAAATTTTGATTAGTCATTGGGGAATTCTTTTAGTTACTGGAGTTACTTTCAACATTAAAAAAATTCTATTAATATATTTGAAATCCAGTATTCCGTTTACCTATTTTAATCTTGTCTTTAACGCAAAAACCATCCAGACTATTAACTTTATTGAACAATTTTATATCTCTGAATCAACATTCTACCGCAACATAAAATCATTAACTCATTTCTTGCAAGACAATAAAATTGGTCTTATTAAGAAACAAGATGCTGCTCACGTATTAATAGGTGACGAGAAAAAAATCCGTCAGTTTGCCTTTCATTACTACTGGTACGCTTATCAAGGCATGGAATGGCCATTTCCTAATATTGATCGTGCAGCAATATTAGATTTTATTAATGAATTAAATCGCAAACATAATCTCAATTACTCTAAAATTGATAAGGAAAAATATCTATATGTTATTGCTGTCTCCTTAATCCGCGTACAACAAGGCAACTTTATAAAAATATATAACAACGAAGTATTCCAATTCTACAATATACAGCCACTTTCTCAAGATTTAAAATCCTTTTTTGTACACTTAGGTCTATCAGAAGAGCAAAGTCAAACTGAAGCATTGTATCTATTCTTATATACACGCACATTAGTAACAACACTATCATCAAAAATTGATAGAATTTTTGCAATGGAAATGCATAAAGAAAGTGATACCTTCATTCATAAAATGGCCCTATTAATAACTGAAGCTGTTCAGGAAACATTCGATTTAACCTTAAACATGCGTGACCAAGATACTGTTAATGAATTATTCAGTCTCAGTTACTCGTTAATCTTCAACTCAATTAGTCCGGATATTTTTGAAATCTATTCATGGATTGATTATTTTAGCAACAGCTATCCGTTGCTGATTACTCATTTAGATGCCTTAGTTAAAAAAATCAACGAAGGCTTCAATAAAATTCTTCCTAATTTTTACTACCAAATAACTAAAGATAACGAAGAAGTCATGCGTATGCAATTTATCCAGTTTTTACTTAAATATATTGATACCAACCAATTTCTTCCTAAAATTCGAATAAAAATCTATTCTTCACGTGAGCCATACATGATTCAGTACATTGAATCAACAATATCTAATAAACTCGACATCAATCCTGAATTTGTCGACGCTGACGAGCAAAACTATGACCTGCTATTGACCGATGCGCTCACACCAGAGCTCGTTGCTAATGAAAAGAAAAAAATTGTTCTCTGGTCATTTCCATTCTCGGTCGGTGATTTTGAACGCTTAAAAGACTTCATCATCGCTTGGAATAAGTCTGATTAACAATAATATTTAAGTTTTGTCTTAAATTTGATGTGTAATGTTAAATAGTTACTATTATACAATGTTACGAAAAGCTCGTATAATGAATTGTTTGATTTGAAAATAGATACTACAAGCATTCAACGTTATTAGAAGACAACCTTTTCCAAAGAAAGGCTTTCAAAAAGTCAACGAGGAATTATTTAACAACTTAAAATCTATTCCAATATACTATATAAATGTTCGAAAAAAAAGCCCGCTAGAAGCAGGCTTTTACTTTTTATTCATATCAATCATTATTTCATTAGTAGTAAACTCATTTTTTAGCTTGCTTATGAGCTTTACGTTTGTTCATGACAGTTCCAGTAAGGAGGATAATACCACCAAATATTGAAATGGTTCCCAGCAGTGGAAATTGTTCTCCTGTAACCGGTAATGTGGTTACACCACTTGTACTTTCAGAATCTATTTCATTTGCTTCCCACTTTGCATAAAGAGTAAAGTCTGTGTCTACGCTACTGTTAAAGTTATAAGCTATATTAAATAAATCATCAGTATACCAGCCAACGAATGTATAACCATCGCGGATTGGGTTACTTGGCTTAGTCAGCATAGAGCCTGTTGGAATTGTTACGGAAGGAATATTGGTCCCGCCGTTCGTGTTGAATTGTACAGTATTCGCCGGAATCCACTCCGCTATCAATTCAATATTTTCGATAACACGATCCGTATCGAAATTCCAAAATACTGGATTATCATCTTCATCGTATGCATAAGCCCATCCAGCAAATAAGTAACCAGATCTAAGCGGTGCCGATGGAATTGGGCTAATTAATCCATCTTTTGCAACTGTTACTTTTTCAAATTGTGGAAATTGAGTAACTCCATCGTTTGGATTAAAGACGACTGTATATACTTCTTCCCAAACAGCAAACAAGGTAGTATTTTCTGTTACAATATTGGTGCTAAAATCCCATAACACTGGGTTGTCATCATCATCGAAAGCATATGCCCAACCACGGAAGATATAACCATCTCTAGTCGGTGTGCTAGGCACTTCTGAGATTAGGCTATCTTTTGCAACTGTTACTTTTTCGAACTGTGGAAATTGAGTAACTCCATCATCTGGGTCAAAAGCAACAACATAGCCTTCTTCCCATTCTGCAGTTAAAGTAATATTCTCTACGACCATATCAGTACTAAAATCCCAAAAAACCGGATTATCCTCACTATCGTATGCATATGACCATCCAAGAAATAGGTACCCTTCTCTTTCAGGAGCAGAAGGTGTGTATGGTATCAGCTGGTCTTCCTCAACCTCAATCTTTAGAAAATCCGGAAACTGGGTCACACCATCGTTTGGATCAAAGGCAACCGTATATTGCGTTGCTGCGTTTACTGTTGTACCAATTCCAAAAAATAAAGCTATAACTAGAAAAAGAGTTGACATCTTTTTAATATAATTCATTATATCACTTCCTAACGTTTTTATTCTAATACTATTAGAATATGATTTAACAATATCACAATTGAATTATTTGAAGCAATTGATATGCTTTTTTTTTACAAAAGCTAAGTACAACATAAGAGAATATCATAAATATCAGTTGCATAATAAAGTTTATAAATGAAAAAGCCAGTCAGATTATTTCTCTGTATTTTGGTGATAAAATGTCTTACTTGTTACGATACTGAAGTTGGAATCATTAACGGCTAGTATAATTAATTCTAATACTAATAGTTTTCATTCTCATATTGGAAATGAAATTTTTTCCCTTGCTAATTTTGCTAGAACTGTTTCACGTGTAATTACATCGAATTCATGAAAATAGCCTTGTAATACATCATATTCTAATTTAATTCCAGAGTTTTTTAGTTTCTTCATATACTCTATCAATGCATAAAAAACGAACTAAGGTTAGCAACATAAGCATATGCACTTGGCAAATTAGTAAAATCATCAAGTAGACCTGAATCTACCTAGTATGGAGTATCGGCATTCTTGTAGTAAGATTTGAAATATAATTACCGAGCTAGTTTATTAGATTTGAAGTTCCACATAGGTGTTAATAAAATATGATATTCTTTTCTGCACCCGATGATCTATCATTAAATAAATAAGCATTTCAAAGGATATTGAAATCACTTGTATGACGTTCTATGGATTTTAATGCATTATAACTATCTAGTGGTAACTCTGGATACGATTGATCTACTTAAAGCATATATACTAATGGGGAATTATTACACAATTTAACTTTTTGCCAAACTCATTTATTATTTCAACTTCTTCCTTGTATAATAAAGCTCTTTGACCAATTAAATATGCTATGTAAGAATTCAAAACTATTATTTCTTATTTAGAGTTTTATATAAAATTTAAATCATTATCAATAAATAAAAAGAGCGTGCATATGAGCACTCTCCTACAAGGATATCAAATAAGCAAAAAGAGAATTATTCAAAAATACTTACTTATTATAGTACATATTGTGTTTAAAAAATCAAGTTTAGTCCAAGACTACATTGCTTCTTCTGTCTTATCATTGCGCAATAACTTTACTCCATTGTATACAAACACTCCACCAAGAGTTACGATTATTAATATATGATAGTTTTATATCTTATATCCAATAATCCCACCAAGATTGAGTAAGGCGCTCGTCATCGAACCATACACTGTAATACTATCTCCGTTATTGTAGACAATATAATTGTCTCTGCTACTTATAATAATGGGTATTATGATGCCAAATAAAATAACTCCTGAGGTTTTCCTTTTCATATTATTTACCCATCGACTTTAATAAAAATTCTCCAAATAAAACAGCAACCGGGATCGTTTATAAGGTGTGAATCGAATCAACAATAAAAAGGTGGTTGCCGTCAGTTAGATTTTTAGTAGGATTTTTCTCCCCTGCATAATAAGTGAATCAAACTATATTTAAATTAATAAGGCGGAAGCCTGATAATGATAAGGGTATATCCAAGAAACAGACTTCCTTCCGCCTGCGAGAGAATAAAATGATTAAATATTTTAATCCCGCATAATCATTATATCATATAACACAAAATTATGGCAGATCCCCCATGTATTTTACAAAAATAAAGATGCGCATCAAATAAAATAACCTGCCATATGGGTGAATGTTTATCTGAATAACACCCACCCATAAATGCATTATATCACAATAATACAAAATAAAAAAGCCTGCAAGATGCAGGCTAAATAATATCTATTTTATTTTTTTCTTAAGTAATAATGTAGCTAATCCAACTGATACTAATCCACCAAGCAGTGGAATAATTTGTTCTTGACCAGTATTTGGTAAAACGCTATTATTACCAGTAGAGTTTGTAGTTGTTCCATCAACCGGAGCAACAGGATTATCAATTAATTCGTAAGCTGCCCATAGAGTCATATTATTTGCTGGCATAACGTCATTCGAAAAGTCCCATAGGATTGGTGTATCACCGTCAAACGCTGAAGCCCAACCAACAAAGTTATATCCTTCTTTAGTTGGTGTTGGTGTAATGTATGGAAGTAGTCCACCATATTGTACTTGATATACACCCCATTGTTCCATAGGCGTACCATTCTCTGGATTAAATGTCACTTCATATGTATTCAGTTCGTATGCTGCCCATAGAGTAATATTATTTGCTGGCATAACATCGGTGTCAAAGTTCCAAAGAATAGGTGTGTCTCCATCGAATCCAGATGCCCAACCGACAAAAGTATATCCTTCGCGATTTGGCTCAGGCGCACTAGGAATTAGCGTTCCTTCTTCAACTATTGTTGTTGTCGAGTTACCTGTGCCATCATTATACTCGAAATTAGCTGTAAATGAAGCTGCCTGAGTACTCATAGCGCCACCGAATGATATTGCTAAAATCATTGCTACTCCCAATAATGGTCTGATAATAGTTTTTAATTTCATTTGTTTTCCTCCTAAATATAGTACTACCAGAATTAATTATACCACGAAAAAGTCCTAGTCAATATCAAAAAACATTTTTTAAAAATAGCAAATATGACAAACAAAAAGACGGCAACACTTTACAATTCAGTGGGGGGGAGAATTAATAAAATATTACTGCCGCCTACAAATGTAAAAGATAAATCAAATACCTTTGTGTAATTAATTATAAAGTACAAAACAACAGATTACAAGTGCTGATAAAATCAAATTACAACGTGAAAAAACATGTTTTTTGATGGAAAAAATGTAGTTACATACGCATATATAGACAAATTCCTATAAAAGCAACCATCCTTTATAGGAAGATGGAAATTCATAAATATGGTTGCAAATATAGTATGCCAAATTTATAAGGATACTTAAATAAAAAAGCTACCAAATGGTAGCCGTTGATTGTTAAGCATACTAAGTTGAATAATATACTTAATAACATTATACGTTTTGCTAGTATAATTTAGCAATATATTATACTGCCAAAATTGATTATAGAAATAATTGCTTTTTGAAATCATGCTAATTTTCAATTAATAATAAGCAATCACTACGATCTAAGGTTTGGTAAATGCATAAATATACATATATTCGTGTGATTGCTATTTTATTCTATCAGAGTTTGGATGAAAAGAAAAGATGGTGTTATCCTGGTGAAACAAAATTATTATATAAAGTAGCTGCATAACTATTTGTACAATTTCCTGTATAAAATTGTGAGCAAGAAAATTTAGTCAAGTAAATTAATTGCGCTTAAAATATCTACTGGTTTTTACAAAAACTATTCCGCTGATAACAATTGCCAGTCCTGCTATAATAAACTCCACCGTCGCTTCTCCGGTTATTGGTAAACTTGGTTTTTGTCCTTCTGTTGTTTGTTGACTAGCTTTATGTAATGTGGTAGTTCTTACATTTGGGGTTATGATCACATTTGCTAGTGTTCGCGCAGACGGTGAAATAACAAACGAAACATCAACCGATGTTCCTTCAACCCAATCACCTGTAATAAATAGCTCATATACACCATTGCCTAACGGTTTAAGATTAGTTATCTCTATATTTGTATCTGACAACACAAGGTCTTCTTTAGCGAGGCCTTCAATCGCTTTTGAGAGTGTTATGATTATTTTTGTAGATGTCACTTTATGGGAGCTCCCATCTGCTATAGCGCTTATATAATTAAGTTCTTCTAAAGATACTGAATCATCAATTAAGAAGTTTGTTACATAGTAGACTAAATCTAAATCACCCCCTCTACCATAAGCTTGCAGGCTATACGTTCCTGCTTGTGACAAGTCACTGCCTAGTATAGTTATTTTCCCATTACTTATTGTTGGAACTACTGTTTTGGTTGTACCATCTGGCAACTTTAAAGTGTATGTATATGTAATACCGTAGTTAGGAAACTGTTCATATGCAGGCAAAGCATCAAAAGTATAGTTTTGATTTACTGGATGTGCAATTGAATAGTTTACAGTATACCTTTGATCTTTAATAATATAACTATATCTTGAGGTAATATAATTATAAGTGTGTTCTTTAATTGAAGTAAATTGATTAACATCTAAACGTAAATAGTAAAGGTTATTGAGAGAAACAATACTCTCAGGAACTTCCCCGGTAAGTTGATTATTATTGAGATATAAGTATTCCATTTTTCCCAGTTGACCTATACTATTGGGAATCTCTCCAGTTAATTTATTATTATACAAAAATAATATCTTAAGATTATTTAAATCTCCAATACTTGAAGGTATCGTTTCACTAAATTGATTATCATGTAAGAACAAATAGCTAATATTAAGCAAGTTACCTATAGTATCAGGGATTTTTCCGCTGAGTTGATTCTTTTCTAAATATAAATATTTAAGCTTACTTAATTCACCGATACTTGTTGGTATCTCTCCACTCAATTTGTTGTTAGACAAGACTAACGTTTCTAGTTGAGTAAGCTTGCCAATATCAAAAGGTATTTCTCCAGTTAAATGGTTGGCACCTAATGACAAATATTGAACATTGCTTAATTGAACAATTGAATCTGGAATTTCTCCGCTTAGATTATTAACAATTAAATCTAATAACTCAAGTTCACTAAGATTACCGATACTAGATGGGATTTCGCCACTTAGTTCATTACTATATAAATATAAAAATTTTAGTTTACTTAGTGCATCAATGTTTGCTGGGATTTCGCCAGTAAAATGATTCATACTTAAATTCAGAGTAGTGAGATTTATAAAGTTTTCAATTCCATAAATGGTTCCGTTAATACCCTGCAAAGAAAGATCGAGCTCGCCAGTAAATTTACTTGCGGCTTCTTTGGTAACGAAGCCGTCCCCATTGTCTAATGTTGGATATTTTTGAACTATTGCATCGTTGAGTGCTACACTACTTGCCTCGAATGCCCAGTCACTTGGTGCTAACAATGGATCACTAGTAGCGTTTAGTTTTTGACCGATTAACGGCAGAGTAAAAGCGAACAAAACAACGCTGAAAATTATGAACATAAGCTGATTGATTTTTTTACTCATTTGTAAGACTCCTTTCTTTATGTACTACTTGGTGTCTTGTTTATATTTTACCATATTATTCATGTTTAAATTTGTTTTACTTTAATAATTATAAAAAAACTTTATATCTTAATGGGATACTGTAGACTTTAACATACAAATTGTAGCTATTTTCAACCAATTAAAAAATAGAATCAAGACCAAGTTGGAAGGGTTGCAATGCTCCCCATCTTGTTGTATACTATGTACGTACATGAGTAATAGAAGTACAATGAATTCAAAAAAGAGAAGCCTGTCGGGACTTCTCTTTTTTTGTGGGATACCCTCACCGTTGCTCACCTTTCTTATCGATTGCTCGAATCAAGACAATAAGCAGCAGAAGCACGATAATAAGTGTTTCCATTGGATTCCCCATTTCGGGTATTTATCGTATCACCACGAGGATTATTATACCTCAAATCACTATTTAATTAGTATGAATTTAGAGAAAAGGCAGCTGCATGTACAGCTGCCTTATAATTTAATGTCAATTATGGGTTCAATTTGAAAAAACACACCACTGGTATTGAGACAACCGAACTTTTTTTGATTTGTTATTTGTGGATTTGCTAGTGTTTATTCAGCAATAAATGCTTACAAAACAGTTGCCATTTTTTATTAACTATAATGATTATCTTTTCTTTTTTTGTATAGTAAGCACTAGAAGGTCAATTCCAATTATTAAAGAACTAAGTATTAAACTAACGCTGCTTTCTCCAGTTACTGGCAGTGTTTCTGGTAGTGTTGGTTGCTCATTTTTCTTCCATTGCGCATAAAGGGTTACATTATTTGCAGGCATTGTTGTCGCTTCGAAGTTCCAAGCTGTACCACTACCGTCAGCAGCAGTATTCCAGCCGAGAAATGTGTATCCACCTCTTACCGGTTCAGGTACAGCAGTAGCTTTATTACCTGCAAGTAAATTTCGTTGTGTTACAGGAGCTACTCCGCTTGCGCCATTTAAATCAAAAGAAAGGGTATATTGATTAAAGACAAAGTTCAGCTGAACAGAATCGAGAGTCACCGCATGATTACTATTATTAGGAAATAAACCTGTATCAGTTGCTCGTATTTTCGCAAATACATTGCCCTCTTTAACAACCGCGCCATTTTGAATGTAATCGTCTATATCAACTGGATTATTATTTTCATCAACGTAATCGGTGAGTATAAATGTATGCCCAGAGGATACTGGTGCTATTTCATCTTGTGGCTCATCATACACTTGTACCATTTGTGACAAATCAATTGCTAATAATGCTTGTTCGCTATTAATGGTAAATGGAGTTAAACTTTCCTTAAGTTGTAGTTGTCTTTGTTGTTCATAGGCGAATGACATATTTAACCCAAGTGTGTTTAGAACTGTATCATAATTGTCGGGTAGAAGGTTATTCTCTATAGGCATATAGTCTAGACTTAATAGATTACTGATTTCTGTTGGCAAACTTGTGAGCTGATTATCATAAAGTTCTAAATACTCTAAATTAGAGAGAGTACTAATTTCTACTGGGAGACTTGTAAGTTGATTATCAAATAAACTTAAAACTATTAGATTTGAAAGATTCCCTATTTGAGCAGGAAGACTGGTTAGCTGATTACTATCTAGTTCTATAACCACCACACTGGCAAGGTTGCCTATTTCTGGTGGAAGACTACTGAGTTGGTTATTATGTAATGATAGTGAACTTAAATCAATAAGATTACCAATTTCTGCGGGCAAAACGCTCAATCGATTATTGTTCAAGCCTAAGTAATCCAAAGCAGAAAGGTTGCCTATCTCTGCTGGAATGCTAGTCAGTTCGTTATAGCTTAACGAAAGTTGTAACAAGCTAGAAAGATTCCCTATTTCGGGCGGGAGACTGGTCAATTGGTTATCTGCTAAATCCAAAAACATTAAGTTAGAAAGAGAACCAATTCCTGTTATGTCGGAGATGTTTTTATTAAACGCAATCAAGCTTGTGAGTCCGTCAACCATCACCTGAGTTAAGACTACATTTGTATCACCCGCAGATACTTGATCCGCAACAGCCTGAGCTAAATTTGGATCTGGAAAGGTTTCTGCAATTGTAAATCCTACTCCTCCATTTGCAGAAATAGGATTATCTTCTGCTTTAATACTGGCCGTCAACACATTTGACAGCAGAAGTATGCTTACTAATATAGCGAATACACGCTTTCCAGTAAGTAATTTCTTTTTTATATTTTATTGCTCCTTTGGTTATTAAATATAATTCTTTCAATAGTCATATTTTTTTGTGTTATTACATTTATGCATATATCATTATAACAACAAGGAGAGGCTTTGTAAATTGAATCACTTATAATCATTAGTTTAGGTCATATTACAGATTAAAGCGGCAAAAAGAATTGAATATATTTTGTAATTGAATGTAGTATCAGCTGCACATTCATTGGTATCTGAAGCTATTATTTTAAATATAAATGCGTAGTCTGATTTATTTATACTATCAGAAAATGGATCTCATCCTGCATAAAAATATATTTTCAAAATCCTAACAACAAGGAAGTTAGAACATAAAAAAGGAGCTTTCTTTTGCGGTAACATATCTGCTATATATAAATTGTATAACACCACTCGCTCAGCCCTACAACCACATTATATTGTTATACAATAAAAAAAAACAGCCCCAAATCGAGGCTGCAACTTAAAAAGGATAACTCATGAAAAGAGCTAAAAATGAAATTGCACACGTGCACATGTATGCTATTTCATTCTATCATACTAGGTCTTGGTCTGCAATATCACTGATTACTCAAAATATTCTGATTTAGATTCTAATTCAATATATTCAGCAAACTCCATTTTTATTGTGACTTCATCTAAATTCATATACTGAATATATTTTGAAACATCTTTCGGAATTTTCATCGTTTCAATATCATGACGGTACTGTATTTTTAATGCTTTTTTGAATGCTGCTGTTTGTCTTTCATCGAGTTTCTGCATATATGGTTTAATATACTCTTCAAAGACAAATTCTCTATACTGCTGCTCAATATCAATTATTCTCACTACTCTATCCATCCTATTAATTTTCTTTATGATACCATACTCTTATTTTGTTTTGTAGGGTCAGTTTAGCACTAGTCTTCTTCAATCACTATTGTATTATGATTACTTGATTTATATTATATACTAATGTATAGGGAGAGATGGTTATGATAACGTATTTACCGAGCCAATATACTTGTGTATTGTGTGGCGGTAAAATTGTAATTCAAGAGAAAACAAAAGATGCATTAGTGTGTCCTAAGTGTGACGGTACAGTATTTTCAAATTGCAGCGGTTTTCAACCAATTAAAAAATCGATACAAGACTAAGTGTTGGGGTTGCAATATAAATGTCAGTATTGTATAATTTAAGTAACCAGTATTGAGTTTCCATTGTAGAAGTGGACACAAAAAAAGGAAGTCGTCGCAAGCGAACTTCCTTTTTTAATTGTGACAACCCTACTCGTCTCCCTTTTGTCCGTCAATGTGCCGAAGCAAGAGGAGAAGAATAATCAACGCCAGTATTATCGTTTCCATAGAAGAGACACCTCCTCTCGGTGACGAATATAATCTTGTCACGTTCATTATTATACCATAAATCACTATTTAATTAATATCATTTTAGACTAAAGGCAGCTTGCACTTGGAGCCGCCTTTTTACTTAATGTCAATTATGCATTCGTTTTGAATAAATACTCCACTAATATTAATATGGCCAGGCTTTCTATCATGATTGTTATAATAGCCGGTAATTATTTGAACTGTGTCATTAAGACAATAACTCACTGTTATTGGTTTATTATAACCAATTGTTATAAATGGTTTGTCTTGATCATTAGTCAATGTCATCACCTACAATTTTAATTGAAATGAATGCTGTAAAGTCATACTTGGTATCCTGAATAATAATAAAGCGATTAATCAAATCAACTTTATCAACTCTACCGCTGATTGCTATTATTTACCCATCTTTAAAATAATTGAGCGCAACTTTGGTTTCTTTCAGCTAGATGATTATCATAGATTGTATCGCCCGCCTTTAGTACTTGTAACAATTTTTCAAATGCCAATCTGTCACGTAGTTTAACAGAACCAGGGCAAATTTCAATAAATGCCGTACCAAAGTTCGTTTGTTCTATGCTTTGAAATGAGCTAATTTCCTAACTCTCACTTCTAAAAGCTCCATAAACAGCCATCGTAATCACCCATTTTACATTGAAAAACCGCTTTCCAGCGGCCTCTCAATAGTTATTATTGAAGTTGAATACACCGAAGCAAAGAATATAACAAAGGTGTATTCACTTATTATTGTACATATTACGATAAAAAAATCAAGATGTCTTAGCAATGTGCTTTAAAAATTGGACATCATTAAAGACGGCAACCAAGATTATCGAAAAGTGTGAAATGATCGAGAATACTAGGATTGTTGCCGTCTGTGGGAAGATTTAAGTAGAGTATCTTCTTTCCCACGAAATAATTGTAGCATAGTATATTTTAAATATAAAGGAGTAGTCTGATCTATTTTTAAGCTCAGAAAGTGGAGCTCATCCTGCATGAAAAGATATTTTCAAAATCCTAAGAACAAATATGATAGTTGGGGGAAAACTCTTGTTCTTAGGATTTTGAAAGCGAGTATTCACTCGCTTTCTTTTTTATGCACGCTATTCAATTGTTATTCGCTCTCCAATGGTTTGCCTTTACTGCTCGATTTCTTCAAGCTTGAATCTATTTTCGGCCTTCTCGTAACTGATATAATATGACTTCCCTTCCTGGGTATTGACCCTAACATCAACTTGTCCGGTTGTCTTAGTTACAGTTCTATATATCACACCTTTTCTCGTCGTTGAATATTCTACGACTAAAGTATGCTCTCCTGGGGTTACAAGGATACCTGTCTTGAAGTTTTTTTGAAACACGGTAGGCTTATCGCCATCAACTCGGTGTATAGTGACGACCTTCAACATAGTTCCAATATTGGTACTTGTATATATTCTAGACGCATTTGGGTTTTTGTCTAAAAATACCTGTGCTTTTCTCTTACTCATTCGTATCATCACAAATGCATAGATCATCACTCCGACTAAGAATACACCGATATACCAGTAATTACTGATGATTTCCATATCCTCACCCCTCTCTACTCTATGTTGAAATGCTCATACTGATTATTGCTCTTTATCTCTTCTACTCATCCAGATACCCATCGCTACTGCGATTGCTATACCACCTATTGCCACAAACTCTATCTCGTTTGTTCCGGTTGATGGTAATACACTCGCTCCACCAAGCACAGTCACTTTCACTGTTGTGCTTATTGTTGTTACATTGCTATCTGCATCTGTATAGCTTGCTGTATACGTTAAATCATATACACCACCGCTTATACTTGTACCATTGATCACTCTCAAGTCTTGCTGATTTGCCGTAATTGTAATCGCAGTATTGTTTGTTATAAATCCAAATAAACTAAATACTGCCGGTTGTTCAAATAAGTATGACTCTACTTGACCGTATGTTATCGCGTCGTCATTGCCTAAGCGCACTGCTTCTTCATAGCTTATTGTGTAATCGCTTGCGGTAATTGATAACATATTTCCATCTGGAGTTGGAACTGGATCTGGTGTGTTTGTTCCTCGCACAACTACTTTTACTGTTTTCGTTACACTATTTGCGCCATCAACTAATGTATAGCTTAAGTCATAAATGCCACCTTTTGTACTTGCTGCCTGAATTACACTTAATTGTTCTGCATCTACACTTACACGATCTGTTAGCTCTGTGTAATCAATAATCGTTCCATCTTTATCTTTCTCTGTCTTGTACGCTGCCACTTGTCCATTCGTTTTCGCAAGTTCAGCGCTTAAGTCTTTTGCGTCTTGATTGTCTATCGTAAATCCTTTTGCACTCAGATACAACGTTCCACTTGGATCAACCTCTGTATTCTTTGGCATTACCAAAATGTCTACGGTTTTGCTGACTTCTTTACCATCTGGGTTGATCGCTGTAAATTGTACTTGGTATACGCCTGCTTCGCTAAAGTCTGTTTTCCCATTCACTCCAGCTACTACTTCATACATAATACTGTTATTTTCTTTGACTGCTTTCGCAGGACCTGGAATACTCACTGTTTGGGTACTCGTTCCTACACCATCTTGTGCTTCTACCCATGAGGCACTCGCTTGATTCATCACCGCATCTAGGATATTTGTATCATTTAAGGTGTACACCACTGGATTGACTGTAAGTGTCGGTAATCCATGTACCTTTACTGTAATTGTTTTTGTTGCCAAATTATCATACTGATCTTTGACATCATAGGTTACTGCGTATGTACCTGGTGTTGTATACATATCATCAGCAGGAATACTCTCGGTAATTATTGTATTTCCATTTGTCCCTGTAGCTACTGCGATTGAATTATTATCATCGTCAGTCACATTCAATCCACTAGTCAAGTCTTTAGTATCGCCAACATAGGCTAGAATATCTTCAACCTCTATTGTTGGTGGAACATTCGTTACCACTTTAACCGCTACTGTTTGTGAGAACGTTCTGCCGGTTTTATCTTTAATGGTCAGTTGTAAAGTAACCGTATCATTCACTAATTTCTTTACGCCAACCAAACGAACAACTTCTTGATCTGCATCCTCTAAAGTCACATACTCTGCATCGCCTGCATCTACTAATGTCCAGCTATATGCTTCTGTACTGTCTTGAATGCTTGTCCAATATGATGGTGTAATTATTGGTGTTACACTAAGTGTTTCGCCAACTTTTAGCGTTTTTTCATTGCCTAAGTTAATTACTAATGGATCAGTTGATATCGCAACACTCACAGTTACTGTTTTACTAACTGTTTTCCCATCAACACTCAAGCTATACGTCAGTGGGTATGTTCCGCCTTCTTTTGGTGCAGCATTAATGGCTGCTAACTCATCGGCATCAACACTAACACTTGTACTTACTTCGACAATACTGATATTCCCGTTTCCATCATCAACTTGTTTGTATGCTTTTGCTTGTCCATGGGTACTATCTTTTGCCACCGCTTCACTGAGGGTTGCTGCATCCGCATTCAAGATACTGAAATCTGTGGCATCAATCATCAAAGTATTGCTTGGATCTGTCACTAAGCTATCATTCTTCACTAATACATCCACTGTTTTTGTTGTTGTCTTATTGTCTGCATTGGTTGCTGTATATTCGACTTTGTATAAACCTGCTTGACTAAAGTCTGTTGTACTTGGTCCACTTACAATTGTATAGGTTGGAACTAGGTTTTGTGCACTTGGTGTTGCTCCTACTCCATCACCAGCTTGTTGCCATGATGCGCTAGCACTTGCGACTACACTATCCGCAATATTTGTATCGCTCACTGTGTACACTTGCGCATTCGCGTTAATGACTGGCATACCGTTCACTTTAATTACTCGAGTTACTGTACTGCTATTCTCATTTGCATCTTTCACCACATAGGTCACTTCATAAGTTCCTGCTGTACTGTATTGGCTTGATGCGTTTGGAATATTCGATGTAATCGTTGTATTTGGTGTCGCACCACTCGTTATTAATGTCATTGAGGCATTCGTGTTATCCTTCGCACTCACACCTTCCAACATATTATATGTATCTCCTACATATTTTGTTAATGTTGGTGTAGTAATGGTCGGTCCTACATTTGAAATGACGGTAATCGTCACTGGATCACTGGTTTTCGTATTGCCATATGCATCTTTTATCGTCACTTGTAAGGCGAATGTTGTTGTTCCGCTTGCTAGCGCCGCCGGCGTGATTGTGACACTGCCATTCGCGTTTGTAGTAAGCGTTGCTTTCGCTTGTTCACTCGCACTTCCAACGATTTCCCATGTATATGGACTACTTGCATGTTTAATGCTATCAAAGAAATCTGGTTCTACATTTGGGTTCACAGTAATCGTATTACCAACTTTGACTTGATTTGGTGTTGGATTAATCGATACTTGTAAATCAACCGGTGGGTTATACGCTAAGAATCCCACGCCAATTGTTTTTGCTTCTGGTTTCGTTGGATCAATATTGATGACCCATCCACGATATGTATCACCTGGATTTGGGATATCATTGGCAATGATTGCATCACTATTTCTTGTGCTATCTAATGGGTTGTTAATCGTATATTGATACACTCCACCCGTTTTCTCAACAAATCGCACGGCATAATTACCATAGTTCATACCCTTGGTATAATCAAATAAGTATACCCCATTTGCATCGGTTGTTGTTGTAATCGGTGTCCCATTATCTAAAACCGGGTCATACTTCTTAGTTACACTATTCCAAATGTATAATTCCACTTCATGATTAGCTACTAGCGTATCACCATCTGCCGGATCATATAAGCCATCGGCATTGTTATCAACAAATGCAAAACCGCCTATTTCCGCTATAACTAGCTCTGCCCCGACTTTAGTCCCTGGTAATATACCTTTAAATGTCGCACTATCTACTTCGTAGACGGGGTTAAAGATATCTTTAGTGCCTACTTTTCCCGGTACCGCTGTGCCAAAGGTTTCATTGACTTTCAGTGGGATTAATACTTGTATTTCTTCTGCTGGTGCAATTGGCACTAAAGCCACTAATCGTACCATTCTAACGGTACTTAAATCACTCGGTGCGCTCGGGCTATATGTTGCGGTCGTTTTATAATTAGCCTCTGTTGCATCGGTAGAGTATTGAACCTGGAATTTCCCAGCATAGGCTGGATCTAATGTTACGGCTGTTTCTAATGTCATATCCCATTTAAAGGCATCACTTTGGAATGAACTCCCAAAGCTTTGTCCGGTTTTTGGAATAGGCACATAGGTCGTCATTGCATCAGCAGGCACATCACCGTTATTAGTAATTTTAATTGTATAATCAGCCTCTGTACCTGGCGTAAAGTACGCGAGATTACTGGTGTCACCTTCAACATACGCGCCCTTAGGTGCCTCACCTTTTAAGGCAAGGAAGGTTTCGACTAACACGTTTTTATTTTCAGCGATGTTGATTTGGTTCGTTGATACTGCCAACATTGGTTCTGTGGTATTCCCATTCCCGTTAAAGTCATATTTATCAATCGTTGTCGCAAGACCATCTATGTTGGTTATGGGCTTAATATCTTGTCTACCCCAAGACATTAATTCATTGATTTGATATGACCCTGATGCTTTTACTAATGTTTGAACATCATAGGTAATGTTAAGATATTTTTCTTTAAAATCTTCACTAAAGTAACTACCAATTGCAGAGTTCTGAGTTTTGAGGGTATACATTGTTTCACCAAAACTGTTTGTATGTTGTGATACGATAAAAGCAACTGGATTTCCGTCTTGATCTGTCACTTTAATTGAAGATAAATTAATCTTCAAATTCGCCGGCTCTCTTAAATAAATATCAGGATTCTCGATAGCTTGTATTCCATTTTTATAACCATGGTATAGTACAAATGCTCTTAAATTAGCTTTAATGTTAAAAACATTACCAGCAGTTACATTAGTAATGACAGTGTTAGGATTTTTCACATCTCTATATGAAGCAGAAGAATTCGACATAAATGTCATATTATCTGACTTATATTCTTTGACAGTCCGAGTTGAACTTACTAAAGTATTGGCTTTATCACTATCATCATAGATTGAATAAACAATATTTACCTGACCGCTGCCTACATCCAGTGTACCTAGTACACCAACAATATTACTTCCAGCACCACCAGTAGTTACTGAACTCATGTAACCAAAACTCAAATCACCAATATTCGCTTTAAATCCTGTAATAAATTCGTCATCGCTTAATCCCATTTGGGTTTTGGAGATAGAAGAAATTTTATTATTAAAGGCCGTAACATCACCAGTATATGTTTGCCAAGTATTATTTAGATTGGTTTTATAATACATCTGCGTGACTTGATTGTCAGTAACGGTTCTGTCAAATGGGAAGTGTATCTTCACAGCTTTAAAATTGGAATCAATATTTACTTCATACGTTTGATTCGTCAACGCGCCTGCTTGTTTATTTTGAACTTGCACATTAGCTACAAAATCTAGTTGATCTTTAATTCCGGTACTAAAGGTGTTTTCAGTAGTATTAGGGTTAATATTCACTTTATTCGGATACGAATCGACAACCTCTACACTTGAAATCGCACCACTTCTACTTACGGTAGTTGTTGTGTCATCATACCAAGTATAAGTCACTTTATCTACTTGACTTGCGGTATATGTTCCCACATTGAGTTCAAGCGGCAAACTATAATTAACAAAGTATGATAATTGCGTATAATTTAAGAACTCAGCGTTTGATTCGTACACTGCAACACCAGTGACTTGGTTGTTCTCTACTAATGTATAATTATTATTAGAGATTCCCACAAACTCTGTACCAACAGGATATGGCACTTCAATTCGAACTTTTTTAGGAACAACATTTGTAGCACCTAAGGTGTATAGACCAAAATGCGTCACACCATATCCTGTTCCTTGTGTTATATTTCCTGAAGAACTCTTTAAAAGTTGACTACTTGGTGTAAGGTTTGCGGTAGGAATTGGAGTATGATTTGTTCCTCCCTGAGGTGTTCCACTCGCTTTTATAGTTTGTGATACATCGCCCACTGAAACAATTGCTCCTTTGTTGAGTAAGGCACTCGCTTGAATAGGATTTGCGATTGTATGTGGGTTATAGTACTTGTTTTTATCAACACTTACTTTTAAGTTGATGGTGACCACTTGTGTCCCAGGTGTAAAGGTATATACTACTTGACCTATAGTTGCGCCACCCGCAAATGTCTCTTTCTTCGGTAAAGTAATATCTGTGATCGCGGTATATAATGGATCACTTGTTCCTAAGTTAGACAAGATTACGGTATCAACACCAGTCTTGTTCTCGTTTCCTTTTACTGGAATCAATTCATAACGCATTCCATCTGGTACTGTAACTTTTAAGGTTTTGTCACTTGATGTACTATCACCAAAGTCTACAGTTACATTAACGTCCTTCACGACACCAACGTCCCATCCGACCTCATCATACCCAGGAATGTTTAGACTCACTCCTGAATTTGTGATGCTCGAAAATGGTGCGATCACCTTTCCATATTCCGAACTGCTCTCGGCATCTACCGTCGTATCTGCTTCGGTTGTTACCTCGCTTTGTCCTTGATTATCTTCACTCACTTGTGTTTGTTCATCAATATTGTTTTCTGTTGTCGCATATGTCAATAGATTCATTTGCGAAACGAACAATATCAATGAAAATGCTATTGCGCTCGTAATTTTAATTACTCTGCCCATACTTACCACCCTTTTTTATTATTCTATAGTT